>JAFVCR010000135.1 GCA_017479035.1 Kiritimatiellia bacterium
ATGCGGCAACTTGAGCCCTATTTCGTTGCGCAGCCAGGTCTCCTTTATCCGTGCGAACGCGCAGATTCCGTGTATCGACCTCTCTCCGGCGCTCACGCCGCACATCACTACCGTGAGGATTTCGTTCAGGCTGTGTTCGATTTTCCAGTCCTGCCTTGAATCCTCCACTCCTTCAAGCAATAATTCTTCCATGCTGATATTATACCACATCCCAAAAAAATTTTCATGCTGAAGCCCTGTGGCGGTGGTGGTGCTTGACGTATAGAGGGGAGAATGGTAGAATGGGGGCGAGATGGACGAGCCGGAGATATTGTACGAGGACGAGGATATAATCGCCGTGGCGAAACCGGCGGGGATGTTCGTGCATGCATCGCCGGGGCATGAGAAGGGGACTTTGGCGCAATGGCTGGTGGAGAGGTTCCCGGAGATGGCCGACGTGGGCAGTGTGCAGCGTCCTGGGATAGTGCACCGGCTTGATGCAGAGACGAGCGGCGTGATGGTGGCGGCGCGGACGCAGAGGGCGTATGCGGCGTTGCGCAAGATGTTCGAGGCGCATGCGGGGATTGTGAAGAGATACCTTGCCGTGATGCATGGTGCGCCGGAGCCGAAAAAGGGGACGGTGCGCAATATGATAGGGCGCAAGCCGTGGGACAGGATACGCATGGCGGTGGGAGGACTAGGGGGCAAGGTGGCGGTCTCGCATTACGAGACGCTTGCGGTGAAGGGGGGAGTGGCGTTGGTGGAGTGGACGATAGAGAGGGGGCGCACGCATCAGATAAGAGTGCATGCGGCACATCTGGGGCATCCGGTGGCGGGGGATACGTTGTATGGCGACGCGGCGAAGGATGCAAGGATGAGGAGGCGGCCGCAGAGGCAGTTGCTGCATGCGGTGCAACTTGAAATGCGCCATCCGTTCACGGGAGAGATGATGGTGGTGACCGCGCCGGTGCCGGAGGATGTGATGCACTGCATATAGGGGGGGGGGGCTAGCGTTGAGTGCGCAGGGCGGGGTCGAGAGCGTCGCGCAGGGCATCGGCAAGGTGGTTGAAAACGGCTACGAGGATGAAAATCGCAAGAGTGGTGAAGGTCATTTCCCACCACATGCCTTGCCAGAGGCGAAGGCGGGCGTTGTTTATCATGAGGCCCCAGCTAGGTTCGTCCTGCACGCCGATGCCGAGGAAGGATATGAAGACTTCCGTAGAGACGGCGGAGGGGAAGCGGATCGAGAATTGGATGAGGATGACGTGCGCGACGTTGGGGAGGATGTGGCGGAAGATGATGCGGGAGTGGGAATAGCCAAGAACTTTGGCGGCGAGGACGTAGGCGCGTTCGCGGTGTTTCATGACTTCCGCGCGGACGGTGCGGCATACGCCGACCCATGTGGTAAGACCGATGCCGAGGTATATGCCGGCCAGGCCTTGACCGACGACGAGGGAGATTGCAAGGATGAAAAGCAACCCGGGCATGGAGGCTACGGTGGCGCACAGCCACACGACGAGAGAGTCGATCCATCGGCCGAAGTAGCCGCCGAGGAGGCCTAGCAGCACGCCGAGGGGAATGGCGATGAGGCTTGTGAGAACGCCCACGTGGAAAGCGATGCGGGAGCCTTGTATGAGGCGGGAGGCGACATCGCGCCCGAGGTTGTCGGTGCCCATTATATGGCGTGGGGAGGGGGGGAGGTAGCGCAGGTCGCGGTGGACGATGTTGTATGAGGGGGTAACGTCCTGCGCTTTTGCGGCGCGGTATACGTATTCGCCGTATGCGGCGGTGCAGAAGTATGCGAGTATTATCCACACGCATATTTTCGCGCCGATGCCGAGCCGTTTCCAGAGATCCTTCATGCCGGGGCAGATTCTACCATAAACAATCTTTCCGCGCAAGTGGAAGAGAGCGGGGGAAATGCTATAATATGGAGAACATAAAAACGAGGAGGGAAAAATGGACGAGAGCGACGATGCAATAGTATATGATATTCCAGATCCGCGAGTGGAGAGGGCGAAGGCGGATTTCATAAGGCACGAGAAGATACGCGCGGCGAGCCACGAAGCACTTGAGGCGGCAGGGCTGGAGCGCGCGCCGCTGCGGGGCAAGCGCAGCAAGGGGATGGGGACGCTGGAGCGGCGAGGCAGCGTGTGGGTGGCGAGGTGGCAGGTGCGCGGCGTTAGATATTCGCGTTCGACAGGGACGGCGCGGCGCGATTTGGCAGAAGAAAAATTACTTGAGTGGACGGCACCGTTCCGCATCCGCAACGAACTGGAGCGGCTTTCCATGTGGCAAGGCAAAATAGACGGCGTGCGGCGCGAATGCCGCAGGCTTGAAGATCTACAGCCCGCGATGCGCATAGAAGAGGCGTACAAGGCGTATTTGATGCATCCGGAGTGCACGGTGTCGGCCACGAGCAAGAGAAGTGAATTTTCGCAAGTGAGGTATGGGTTTTTCGTGGCGTTCATGCGCCGCCGGCATCCTGCGGTGCGCGAGTTGCGGGAGGTGACACCGGAGCACGCAAAGGATTTTCTGGAGAATGGGCTCGCGCGCAAATCGGGCGCGACGCGCAACGACGTGTTGTGCCTGATGCGAAGAATCTGGCGCACGCTGGCGGACAGCCCATACGCGAGGCTGGTGGCGAACCCGTGGGAAAAGATCAAGCGCGTGCCGGTGCTTTCGGTGCGCCGCCGCGAATTGAGCGCGGATGAACTTGTGCGCATATTCCAGATGGCCGACGGCGAAATGCGATTTCTTTTCCTGGTGGGAATATACACGGGGTTGCGCCTGGGGGACTGTGCGCTGCTGGAGTGGGCAAACGTGAATCTCATGCGAGGGTTCATCTCCGTAGTGCCGCGCAAGACCGCGAAAAAGACGGGTATGCGGGTTTTGATACCGATACACGGCGTGCTGCGGGAGGCATTGCGCGAGCTACGCAAACGCAATACGGCAAACTCGCAATACGTCCTGCCAGAGATCGCAAACCTGTACACTACGCACCTGGGGAGGCTTTCGTTTGCGATACACCAAGTGTTCCGCGCATGCGGGATAGATACGGACATTCCTGCGCCGGACAGCGGGAGGAGGAGATCCGTGGTGGGGTTCCATTCGCTGCGGCATACGTTCGTGAGCCTTTCGGCGAATGCCGGCGCACCGCTTGCGGTGGTGCAAAGCCTTGTGGGCCATGCCAATATCGACATGACACGCCACTATTTCCACGAATCCCTGCCCGCGCTGAAAGGCGCAGTGGCGGCTATTCCCGACATCACAGGCGCGGCAGCGGCGGATTCTTCCGTGCCGCCGCAATACGTGATGGACATTGTGGAGAAAATAGAGAACCTCTCATCGGCGGCGGAGTTGCGTTTTCTGCGCCGCCACATATCGCGCCTGCTCAAACACCGCATGGTGCCCGTTATAGCGTGATTGCACGGGCGAGGGCGAGGTGACACCCTTATTCCGGTTTTTTTGGATTACCCGAAATAGTTTGCAGTGTGCAGTTTGCAGTGTGCAGTGTGCAGTTTGCAGTTGTCGCGCTGCGTCCATAACTGCACACGGCAAAATTTCCGCGGGCGAGACGCCCGCGTCCCCACAGTACGCGCTCTCCTTCTCTCGTGCCTCTGCGTTGATTGCATTTTCAAACTGCACACTGCACACTGCAAACTGCAAACTGCAAACTGCAAACTGCAAACTACTGCGGGTGAAATTTCGCTTGACTGTTGCCGCCAAAATATGTAGTATATCGCAACAATTCGCTTTTAGGAGACAATGAAATGAAGAAACAGATCAAATGGACTCTTGCGGCAATCGCCGCTGCTTCCGTGTCGTTCGCATCCTTTGCGCAGGAAGAAACCGCCAACAACGGCGAAAGCGTGGGCTACACCGCGCTCGCCCTCGGCCTTGCAACACCTGTCCAGCTGCCTTGGGGATTCAACTGGGACGTTTTCGGGCTGGACTTCAACGTGTTCTATGCAGACGCGAACAAGGCTTACGGCGCGGATCTCGCTTTCGGCGCGACGCAGACGCGCGGCGACGTGCGCGGCCTTGACCTTGCCGGGCTTTTCAACCTCAACCGCGCGGACGTATACGGCGCGAAGATCGCACTCCTCAACTGGACTGAAGGCAACACCTACGGCCTTGGAGTGGACGTGGTGGGTATTTCCACGGACTTCGACGGTATTGCGCTTGACGTGCTCGGCGGTTGGACGAAGAGAAACTTCAACGGACTTGCGGTTTCGGGGCTTGGCAACTTCGCCGGGAAGGATCTCTGGGGCTGGCAGGCGGCTCTCGGCGCGAACTATGCGGATACGGTTCACGGCGTGCAGGCGTCGCTCGTGTTCAACATGACGCACTCCCTCAAGGGTGCGCAGATAGGCCTTGTGAACTTTGCGCAGGAGTGCCCCGGCGGTTTCCAGATAGGCCTTGTGAACTTCATCATGGACAACGTAGTGCCCGTGTTCCCGATCCTCAACTTCTATCTCGGGTTCTGATTTTCCTGCGACTATAGCTCAATTGGATAGAGCGTTGGCCTCCGAAGCCGAAGGTTGCTGGTTCGATCCCAGTTAGTCGCACCAATTAAGAAAGCCTCCCCTGTGCGGGAGGCTTCTTTTTTATCCGGCGAGATGCGGGAATTGTGCGGACGGGGGGCAAAAGAGCGGCTGCGGCCGCTCTTTTTTTATCTGCAAGGGCTCTTGGGATTAAAAGTATCGATACTTTCACTATGAAGTATCGATACTTTCAGATGGAAGTATCGATACTTTTG
>JAFVCR010000002.1 GCA_017479035.1 Kiritimatiellia bacterium
ATAGACTGCATGTTCGATCCGGATCCCGACCCCAACACTCCAAGTTTCAACGTTGCCATTGCCTCACCTCACAATATCGCAAGTTTCTCCGCCACCGCCGCATGCTGCGGTTCCTTCGGTACTACCGCGCCTTTGCCCAGCGCAAGCACCGCAAGCACGATCTCTCCATCCGGCACGGCGAAATTCTTTCGCACGGCAGCCTCGTCGCGTATGCCCATAATTAGCGTATCCCATCCACGGTTTCGCGCCGCCAAAATAAAATACGCCGTGGCGATTCCTGCATCGTACGCTCCCCAAAGTTCGCCAGCCTCGTTCACTGGCTTTCCGCCATCGTCGAACCCGCTCTTCGACTTCTCGAACGTAACCGCCACTAGCGCGGATGCATCCTCGGCGCGCTCGCGGTTGAACTGCGCGAGCGCAAGCACCGCCCGCTCACGCGCCTCCTTTGTCAGCGCAACCCTGTAGTGCGTGGGTTCGCCATTCTTCCAACTGGGAGCCTGCAACGCATCCTCTACTATGTCGGCGATCTCCCCCTCCGTGATCTCCGCCGCCACATACTTGCGCAAACTTCTGCGCACCTTGATTATCTCCGCAAACGACATGTTCGCCTTTGCCGCGCGTTCCGCCGCGCCCGTATCGAAACCACTTGCGTCCATCACACTGTTCCTCCGAATCTTTCGATGAATTCATCCTCTGTCAAAATCTTTATGCCGAGTTCTCGCGCCTTTTTGTTCTTGCCCGACTGCGATGCAGCATTGTTGTTTACGAGGTAATCCGTCGCGCTCGACACCGCCGATGCCATCTTCCCTCCCTGCGACTCGATGTATTTTTTCAACTCGGCGCGATTCTTGAACTTTGCAAGATCGCCCGTCGCCACGAACGTCAACCCCGCGCACGTCCCTTCCACCGCTGCGGCAACCTCGTCCTGCGGCTCGATCTCGCGCAGCAGATCGTCAATCGCCACGCGATTTTCCTCATCCCTGCACCATGTCACGAACTGCTCGCTTATTACAGGGCCGATGTCCTCCACTGCCGCGAACCGCTCTGCCGCATCCGGCTCATCCGCAGCCTCCAGCAACTTGCGCAGATTGCCATCCGCCGCACCCAAAAGTTTGCGCGCCACCTCGCGCCCACATTGCGGTATGGATAGTGCCGTCAACACCTGCGCTGCGCTGCGCTTCCGCGCATTCGCCAAAGCCGCCACGATATTGTCCGCGCTTTTCGCCCCGAAACCTTCCATAGCGGCAATCTCGTCGCGATGCCGCCCCAGCCTAAACACATCGCCAAACGTCTTCACGAATCCCGCATCGATGAATTTCGCAAGCGTTTCCGCCGCAAGCCCGTCTATATCCATGCCTATCTTCGACACGAACCTAACGAACTTGCGCAACTCCCTTGCAGGACATCTCGCATTCGTGCAGACCAGTTTCTTCGTGCCGCTCTCCGCCAGTGCTATTTCCGTTTTCGCGCCGCACACTGGGCACGTCTCCGGCGGCGAGAACACTCCTTCTTTTCTTTCCACTGCCACGACCTTGGGGATGATCTTGTTCGCCTTGATCACATCGATCACCGTCCCCGCGCCGCCTATGCCAAGCCTCTCGCATTCGCTGACGTTGTGCAGCGTCGCGCGCCGCACAAGCGTCCCCTCGAGTTCCACCGGCTTGAACACCGCAACAGGCGCAATGCAACTCACCGCGCACTGCCACTCCACCGCCTCCAATGTTGTCCGTGCGGTTTCGTCCTGCCATTTGAACGCCAATCCTGCGCGTTCGGCATGATGCTGCGTCACCGCGCCTCCGGCGGCATACACGCTGTCGTCGTATGCCACCACAAGCCCGTCAACGGGGAACGGGCACTTCCCGCTCTGCACTTTGTCCGTCCACCTGTCTATGCAATCTTTTATCTTGTCCCTGTCCGGCGAGGAGATTCTCTCCCGCTCTACCGTTTTGAATCCGAGCTCATCGAGCCAATCCATCCGCTCGCCCCACGAAACGATTTCCTTTGCCGCATGCACCAGCGTAAACGCATTCCACTGTATCTTGCGGCGCTTTATCTCCTCTATGTCCTTCAACGCCAGCGAACCGCTTGCTAGATTGCGCGGATTGGCATATTCTTCGCTGGACGATGCGGCGAACGCCTCAAAGTCCGCATACGAAATCACCGCCTCTCCGCGCACTACCACGCGCCCCTTCTCCGCAATCGTCTTTGGGATATTTCCAATGGCGTCTGCCAGATGCGTTATGTTCGTGCCAGTCTTCCCGTCCCCGCGCGTCAACAGCCTAACAAGCCTCCCGCCATCGTATGTGGCCACAAGCGTAAGCCCGTCTAGTTTCCAGCTTATCCATATGTCGCGCCCGCCAGCCCACTTCGCAACATCCGCCACCGCTTTCGTCTTCGCAAGCGAAAGCGCGGCGAACTCGTGCTGCTCCTTCGCTCCCTGCACCGCATTCGCTTCGGACACTTTGGCCGTTGGCGATCCTTCAAGCACTATGCCGGACTCCTTTTCAAGCAGTTTGAGCCTGTCGAACAGGGCATCCCATTCGTAGTCCGTCATCAACTCCGCCTTGCCGCCGTAGTATGCCTTCGACGCAGCGTCCAACCGCGAGATTATATCCCGCATTTCTATTTCCATCAATTCCATCATGGCTTTTGCATCGATACTCTATCAAATTCCCGCGTTTATCGCAACCAAGAAATACGCCCCATGATGGAATTGCCCACGCCGCATGGCGGCGCAGGTTTCGGCAAGCCGGGTCAGTCGGTTTGGCGTTCGCCGCGCTTGAGGTATTCGTCCAGCTGTTTTTGCGCACAGTTGGTGGTGACGCTTTGCGCGCCTGCCGCGAATGCTGCAAGCGTGTGTTCCAGCCTGTCGCACGTCCATACGTGCAGCTCAAAACCGGCATCGCGCAGCGTTTGCGCATATTCTCCGGTGACGGTGTTCGCATCGAACCACACGTCAAGCCCGTCTATCCCTAGCGTGCGCAATTTCGCCACCGCTTCGCCGGCGTCTATTTCACCGGCAAGCAGAAACACCTTGTAATCCGGGAATGTCTCTTTCAGCCGTTTGCAGACATCTTCACTGAAACTTATGAAAAGCATATTCGCCGCACTTGCAGCATTCTGCGCATCGATGGCCTTTTTTATATAGGGGATTATTTCACATCCGGTCTTGACCTCCAGATAGATGTAGCGGCCGTCCCGTGCAAGCGGCAGTATTTCCTCCAGAAGAGCCGGCCTCACTCCGCGCCATTTTTCACCCTTCCATGCACCTGCATCAACCTTGGAGACGACCTCCTCCCACGATGCATCGCAGCAGTCCATGTCGATGCCCGTCGTGCGCTTAAGATTCCTGTCGTGGAAACTGAACACCCTGCCGTCGCTTGAAAGATACACGTCGCATTCAAAACCGAATCCGCGCTCCACCGCCATGCGATACGCCACCAGCGTGTTTTCCGGCGCATCGAAGGACTCTCCCCTGTGCGCGATAAGCGTATCGTATGCGGGATGCGCCGCATGCGCTCCCGTCGCCGCGCACGCACCGGCTATGATCAATATCTTCACAATGCTTTTCATATCAAGATTTTTGCCTTTGTCTATTTGTTTTTCTTTCGGAATTCCCTCATTGAACATCCGTATTTGCGCCGGAAGCATTCCTTTGAATTGGCGATGCTGCCAAAACCGCAATCCAACGCAAGGCGCTCTACAGGCTCATCGGTAGCCAACAGCCGTTTTGCGATTTCCTCCAACCGCCGTTCGGTGATGGCATTGTTGATGGAAGTCTTCTGCAGCCTGCGGAAGTACCTGTCCGCAAGCGAGCGCGACACCTTGAGATGCCGCACCACGTCCGAAACCGTTATCCCTTCCGTGGCGAACGCATTGATGTATGCAACCGCTTTCTGCACCATCTTGCCCGCACTCGAAAACGGCATCGTGGTCTCGCGCTGCACCACCTTGCGCACGCCGAAAAGCGTTTCGCGCCTAGGTTTGTGCGCGGCGGAACGCATCATCGCATCTAAAATCTCCGCGCCGCGATACCCCGCCTCCTCGAACTCCAGCGCGATGGACGACAGCGTGGGAGAGGTGTTGAGGCATACGACTTCGTCGTCGTCCACGCCGAGGATCGCAACTTCCGAAGGTATCTCAAGATCCGCCCTGCGGCAAATGTGCAGCACTTCAAGTGCGCGATCGTCGTTGGCGGCGAACACCGCGCACGGCTTCGGGAGGGACGAGAGAATCTCGATGAACTGCGCATCCGGCGTGCCGCCAGGCACGACAGCAGGCTCCGGCAGACCTTTTTCGCGGAGATACGCCCGGAACGCCTTGCCTCGATCCAACGCCCACCAGCATTCCGCGCGATCCGGCGTGAAGACGTAGGAACGGTAAACTCCCTGCGACAGAAACGAATCCGCCGCGGCACGCGCCACGGCCGCATTGTCGTTCGATACGAACGCTATGTTCTTGCGGCGGCGAGCCACCGCGCTCCGGGCGGAATCGAGAACCACAGTAGGTATGTCGCACTGCGATATTATGCCTTCCGCCACGAGAGACTCCTCCATCGCGAACACTATGCCGTCCACCCCGCTTGCCAACGCCGTTGCAACGACCGCCTCCGTGCAGTCGTAGCACGTGCGCACCGGGATCAATTCCCAAGGGTGGTGGTGCTTGGCGAGAAAACGCGTAATGCCCGCGAAACGCTGCATTCCCGCAGGCACGGCCATGTTCATTATCACAAGCACCGTCTTCATAGATCAATCCGCACAGGTTTCATTCTGCCGAAAGTTCGTACGCCATCACCGGCTGCACATCCGCCTCCACCGCGAGGGTGAAGCGATACGCTCCATCTGCGTATCGCGTTTTCACCTCGCGTATGCGCTTGCCGTCGCACCGCACGGCGTAGAGCCGCAAGCCCTTGACGGCGCTTTTGAACTCGACTTCCGCCTTTGCCGCCTGCACGAGGTACGGCATTTCACCGTCGCTGCGCACCTCGTGCATGCCGGCACCTTCAAAAAGCATATCACTGTTATATACGTTTGTCAAGTGGAAAAGGAGTATGCGCTTCGACGAGCGCAGATTTTTCGCATCCATCGCCGAGGCCGACACCACCTGGAAGGCGTCCACGGCATTCAACCGCAAGCCGCCGGCCTCGAACGCGCCGTCTTTTTCTCCTCTGGGATAGGCTACGATCGCCTCCGTGCGCGGCGTGGCCACGGTGAAGCGTCCCGCCCGGTTGAGGACTATCTCGCCCGTGTCGCTCACAAGATCTTCCTTCGTGCGGGAAAGATCCGGGAGAGCCTCGCCCGCAGTGGCTCTGTCCACAACCTTGGCGAACTTTCCGCGCAGAGGATGCTTTCTGGTCACCGCTTGCGAGCCGATGCGGTGCAGAAAGCCCTGCGTGACGAACTTCTCCGGGAAAAGCCCGCGCTGCCACATGTTTCCCTTGCCGTCGCGCGTCGCATCGTCCATATCCACCGCGTAGCAGATCGCCTCTTTTGCGGGTGCCGCATCGCCGCGCCGGAACAGCAGCACCGCAATGCGTTCGCTCATCTGATTGACAGGATCGTTCACGATGTCGAAATGCTTTACGATAGACGGCTCGCGTATCCGCCCCGCATCGTGCGACCACGCGAAACGGTATATCGCCGCCCAATCCTGCAACGCCGCATAAGCACCCATCTCGGGGCCGGACTCCGCGCGGAACTTGTTGGGTGCGCAGAAATTCCACTCTGTCACCGCAAACGGCTTGCCGAATATGCGGCTGGGCGCTTTCATCACCGGCTGCTGGTATGCAAAGTTGTTCGGAATGGTGTTCGAGGTCTGGTTCCACCGCTGTTTCGGCCAACCCTCTGGATGGTCGGCATAGCCGTGGTTGTCAACGATGTCCAGTGCGCTGCGCAGAAACGTTTGCGATTTCAGATCCCACCAGTTTTCGCTCGTCAACAAACCACCGTAGCCGACTTCGTTTTTCAGGAATTTCTCCGATTCGCGGATGAAATTCGCCTTTGCCCAGTTCATGAACTCCATGCGCCGCTGTTTCTCCTCCGCATCCGGTGGCAGACGGGACGCGCCGCGCGCCACCCACCCGTCGTATGCTTTCTTGAAAAATGGCCACACCTTCGATTTCTCGCTCTCCGGCGTGACGGAACAAATCGAATCCTCGTTCACCGGGCAAATGAAAACGAGCGACGGATCGTCCTTGTAGGCAAGGCCGGTATAGGGGTTTACGTGTTCCAGAAACACCCGCGCGAATTTCTTCCACGCCTCGAATGCCGGGCGGTGGTACGGCAGATAGCCTTTTATCTTGCCGAAGTCGAGATTCTCGTCGATGCCTTCGATCTCGCCCTTTGCAAACCGGCGCATCTGGTAGAGATCGGTGGTCGCATACATCCCCTCGCGTTTCATCGCGGCGAAAAGATAGTCGAATTTGTCCATCTGCTCCGGATCTATCGCATCCGAACGCCACGCATTCCATCCATCCTTCAGAATGCTCACGTCTATATGGTGGTATCGCACGGCGTTGTAGCCCATGCGCCGGAAGTTCCGCGCCGTTTTGTCCGCCAGATCCTTGTCCAGGAAATTCGCGCCGTAGTTGAGGTTCGCGCCGATGAGCCGCACCGTCTTGCCGTCCTTCTCCCGCACAAGATGCCCTTTGCCGTCCGGCACCAGTCTGCCAAACCTGCCCGCCGGCAAATCGTTCGCTAACACTTGCGAGAAGTCGAGGATAGAGCCGTCCTTCACCTCGCTTCTGAACGGCAGCCGCACCCACTCCGTGCCGTTGGTGACGATCGTGGGCGGCGGCGGTTCCTTGGCGCGGAATTTCTCGGCTCCGTCCACCGCAAACGCGAAGGCGACTTCGCTCTCGCGGTTTTCCATCGTCTCCGGCATCTCAAAGCGCACCTCGAACTGGTTTTTGCCCTTGTCGTGCAGGAGCGTCATCGCGCCGGTTTTCTCGGCGCGGAACTCTATTCTGGTCTCGCCGCCGGGCGTCGTGAACGTGTGGGTTTTTGCGGCGTCGAGCGCGCATCCGTCTTCGGGGATCGGCACGGCGGGCGCATCGCCGCTCACCATCGTGCCGCCCTTGAATGCGGGATATTGCAGCGGAAAGAACACGTATGCTCTCGACACGCCGAGCCTGTCGCGGCCATCCGCCGAAAGACGCCACGAAACGCGTTTTTTGCCGCTCGTCGCACCGTCCACGTTGCGCACTTCCTCGTGCAGCACGGCTTTGGCGTTGGGCACGGAAAACGCGCCGTCGAAGTCGGCCTCGCCGCCGGGTTTCGGTTTCTGGCGCAAACCCCATTCCTGGTCCTGTGCGCGGTATTCGCCGTGCGGACCGAACGCCACAAGCCCGGCTGCAGACCACCATCCATTGTCCGGATACGTCACGCCGCGCACGACAAGCATTCCCCTGTCGTCCAAATGCACGCCCGTCGGCACGCCGCATGCGATCCCGGCCGCCAGCACGCACGCCATATATATGTTCTTTTTCATCATGCTCCTATCTTATGATTATGAAAAGCCCGTCTGTCTTGCGAGGAAACACGTCCTCCAGCGTCGCGCCCATCATGAACGAGTCGAAATGCATCTTCGCCTTGTTCGCGCCGTCCGACGCGCCGGCAAGCGTCAGATATGCAAGCGGTTGCGCAATCGATGCAATGTCGGCCGAGACGCTTTCGCTCCATGCAGGATTCTTTATCGTGTTCGCCACGGTGCAATCCTCCACCTTCTTCGCAAATGCGCGGAACGTCTCCGCACCGGAATCGTGCAGCGAAACCTCCACGCAGCACAGATAGTCCCTGCCGTACTCGAAATCGTCCGCCGCCACCACATCCACCCATGTGTCCCACGAGACGCGCAGCCGTATGCACGTCTTCGAATGCGGTGCGGTTGCGGACGCATCGGGCATCGGCCCCATGATTGCCAATCTCGGACTGCTCCCGCCGTTGTACCACGCCTCGCCGATATTGTTGCCGGTGTTCGCCAATGCCGACAGCCCCACCCCGCCGCCTGCATGCCATGCGTCTGATGTCCACCAGTCCGCGCCGTCGCCCGCGTCGTCAAGCCGCATAGTGAACCGGTAGTAGAATACGCCGGTGCGCGGTATCGCATCGTCTGAAAATCTGCGCTTCGCCACGTCCGCATATCCCGCTCCGTTGCGATATACGCTGCCTGTTTCCCCGTCATCCGCCAAAAACGCCGGCCAGCCGAGATTCTCGCCGCCCGACCGCATCTCGTAAGGCCAAGGATCGACCCATGCATCGCCGGACGAGAACCCCGTCTTCTCCGGCGCGGCGTTGTTGATGCTTGCATCCGTGGCATACCCTCCGAACCCGTCCGCCGCATACACCTTGGAAAGCGTATCCGAATCTGCAATGCGCAGTTCCACCTCTCCCTGCGGCGTCCAATAGTTGCCGGGCGCGATCGCCACCTTGAATGCGGAATCTTCCCGGCGGCTTGCGTTGAAAACGGTGGCGAAGGAAACATCGACATGGTCTTCGCCGGCGGGTATCTCCGTCGCCGTCGTCGCAAGGTAGTCCACTCCCGAAACGGCCGTCAGATCAGTGCAGGCGATATTCACCGCAAGCGGCAGAGTGTCCGCCCCTGCGCGGGAAATGCGGATTTTCGCCGGTGCGAGATATCCTTCGTTTCCGTCCTGCAGTTTCGCAATCTCAAGGACACCGTTGTACCACGTCCCAAGCGCGATGGATGCCGTGCCGTTTCCGTTTTTCGCCACGACTTCCACTTGCGCCGTCCCTTCGAACTCCAGTTTCGCCGAAACCGTATCGCCCGCCGCGACGCCTGTCGCGATGGTTCGCCCGAGCGTCTCCACAACGTCCGCCCCTGTTTTGCCGAATGTCGCCGAAACGCGGAGCGCATCGGCTTCCGCCACGATTGACGCGGTATCGAGTTCCGGTCCGGGCTTGCGCGGAAAAATGGCGGCGAGCGTATCCCCCAGCGCAAACTCGCCGATATTTGCAGTGGTCTGACCCGTCTTCCCTATAACCGCAAGATGCGCCAAAGACCCGATTGCGCTTGCCGCGTCCGCATTTGCGCATTCTTTCCATTCTATGGCAGTCGGCGCGGGAAAATCCCCTGCCGGAGCGGCGAACGCCCTTATCCGATCCGCGCCGTCCGCGCCAAGCGTCACCGCCACCGCCACCATGTAGTCGTCCGCAGTCGTGCAGCCTTCGAGAAGCGTGGTGGCGGCACCGCCCGCCGTTGCCACGATGCTCGTTCCGTTGAATCCCGCGAACACACCGTTTTTCAGGAACGTGCCGGAGATTTCGCTTTCCCCGCGCCCCTTGCAGGACTCCCGCGCAAGCCCCGCATACAGCAGGTTCCCGCTTGACATCGCGGCATTGGCATGGATCGAGAAGCGGAAATACACCTCGGCTCCGTCCCATGCCGGCACCGTCCCCGCAATCGTTTCACGCGATGCCGCATACCAGTGGGAATAGCACCATCCGCAATTCACCGCATATCCGCTCGCGCTGCAATCCATCCAATCGGGCAATGCATAGATCTTGTTGGCGACAAGATTCAATTCGGTATTGTATGCGGCTCCCTCCCATGCGCTGTCCTGCGCGAAACCCGTTTTATCCGCGCTTTGCCCGGCGAGCGGCTGCGCCGTGCCGCCGCCGTAGCCCGCATAGCCGCTGAAGTCGTCCGCCGCAAGCGCGTATTCCCTGGGATCGGGCGCGGCGGCGTTTGCAATCTCCACCTTGACTGCGGTACCACTGTTTCTGTATCCGCCCGGCTCCAGCGCAAACGTGAAAGACGTGCCGGAATCCTTGGCCGCGTTGAACAGCGGCGCGATCTCCACTTCCGCCGAAGCCTCTCCCGCCGGAATTTCGACGACGGTTTCCGCAGGTGCGATGAAGTCCTTTCCCGCCTCCGACGTATCGCCTTCCGCGCCGATCGAAAAGTTTACCGCAAGCGCGGCGTCGTCCGCACCCGTCAACGTGCGCGAGATGCGTATGATCGCGCTTTGCATGGTCTTTTCGCTGGCACTCCGCACCATCTCCACGCCAAGGAGGCCATCGTATGCGGCGCCGAGCCGGATCGTGCCCGAGCCTGCCGCGTTTGCAATCTTCGCCGTCAATTCCTGCGTGCCGTCAAACGACAACGCGAGCGTCTGTCCTTCGCCCTCCGCGAACGCACCTTGCTCCTTGCCCACGGGAGTTGCGCCGTCCGCACCGTAAACTGCAACCTCCGTGGCGGGAGAACCGGCTGGCGTCCAGGCGAACAAAAGCTTCTCCCCGTCGCCGGAGATCTTTGCATCGCCGAACGCCGGCGGACCCGCCCACTTGTAGGATATGCGCACTTTTTCGTTTTCTTTGACGCTCACCGCCGCCGCGCCTTCGTTCAACGGCTGCGTCCGCGCCGAGCCCCACGTTTGCGCCCCGTCGTCCCATTCCTCCACGGTGCATGCGGCAAGCGTATAGGTGTTGCCGTCCACCGTGCGCACGGCCGGAGCCGTGAAGACGTGTTCGGAATCGACCGCATACACACCCACCTCTTCCGTGCCTTCCACGCCTTCGACAGACGTCTCCACCACAGCGTTCGTCACTGGGATTCCCGTCACGAAACGGTACGTGTCAAGCCGGTTGTTCGCCGCGATCTCTTCCGCCGAAAGCGCGCGGTTGTATATGCGCACGGCGTATGTCTTGCCCTTCATGCGGTATTGCGATGCGTTGTAGTTGATGCCGATATTCCATTTGCTTGCCGTGAACTCGCCGCCCTGCGACGAACGAGCGACGCTCGCTTTCACCTCTCCGCCCGTATAGAGCCTTGCTCCTGCGGCGTCCACGACCGCCGAAACTCCCGTCTTGTCCCACGGCTTGATTTTCGGACGGGAGCCGCTGCCGAATCCCATTCCGGCGTTGTCGAGTTTCCACTGGAACTCTTGCGAAGACATGTTGATGAAAAGTCCGCAATCCCAGTTGTTGGCTATCGAAAGCAGATTGGGATAGTTTTGGGACGACTGCGGATCGTATTCGCCAAACACCTCGCCGGTCATGGACGCCATCGCCTCCAGCGCGTTCCGGGTCTGTATGAAGGACTTTGCGCCGTCGAGGTAGAACGCATCGCCCTGCCAGTTGCATTCGGCATCGGGAGCAATGCCGAACACGCCGTCGTTTCCGTTGCCGGAAAGATCCGCCCACACGGTTGCCGCGGCATCGTGCGGCTTGTCCTTTGCAACGTTGCGTTTGCCGTCGTACCACACCGCGAGACCGCCGGTGACGTAGTCGTCTATAGTGTATTTGAGCGCCGCCTGGGCAAATTGCACCAATGCCGCCGCGCAAAGCAATGCAAAACGTTTTTCCATATCGGCCATTCTCCTTTCAACACTTATATTATACGATTTTAACGTTATTTCCACATGGACGAGCCGCTACAAAAACAGCCAGTATCAAACACCTGCCTTGGTCA
>JAFVCR010000136.1 GCA_017479035.1 Kiritimatiellia bacterium
CAATGCGGTATACGAACTATACAAACTTTGCGCTTCCACGGAGGAGGTGGCAGAGATGGCTGCCAAATTGCGCGCGGGCGGCTACGGCTACGGCCATGCAAAGAAGGATCTGCAGTTTGCAGTGGAGCGGCTGTTCGGCCCGTTCAGAGAGCGCCGCGCCGAATTGGAACGTCATCCGGACGAACTTGAAGACATCCTCCGCGACGGTGCAAAACGGGCGCAGGCGGCCGCCGCTCCCGTTATGGAAAAAGTTAGGACGGCGGTTGGGATTTTGTAGTAGCCCGCGCCGGGACGTAGATCCGGCGCGGATTTGCCGAAAACGGAAACAAGATATGGCGCAGGCGGAACTTTTTGCGGACGAATACAAGGTGGATCTGGAGGTCTTCGAGGGACCTCTGGATCTCTTGCTGTATCTCATCCGCAGAGAGGAACTCGACATCTACGACATCCCCATCTCCCACATCACGGCCGAATACATGAAGTATCTGGAAGTGATGCGGCAGCTGAACCTCGACATCGCAGGCGAATTCGTGGTGATGGCGGCAACACTCATGGTCATCAAGAGCCGCATGCTGCTACCCGTTGCGCGGCGCGTGGCAGAAGAGGGTGAGGAAGAGGATTGGCAGGATCCGCGGCTTGATCTCGTCCGGCAACTAATCGAATACAAGAAGTTCAAGGATGCTGCGGGGAAACTCGCGGAACTGGAATTCCTCGCGCAAGAGAGTTTCAACACGGGCGCGCCAAAACCCAAGATTGAAAAGACTCCGCAGGATGCACTCGCAAGCCTTGCGGGATACGATCTGTTCGATCTATTGACGGCATTCCAAGAGGTTCTGGCGCGTGCGGCAGAAGGCCAAGTGGGCGAACTCAAGGGCGCAAGATGGAGCGTCCCGGACAAGATGGATATGATTGTGGCCAAGACGAGAAGCGAGGGATCGGTGGCGTTCTCTAGGCTTTTCAACGCCACAAGCCCGCGCGGCGAGGTGATCGTCACATTCCTCGCGTTGCTAGAACTCCTGCGCCAGCACAGAATAACGGTATACCAGAACGCCGCATTCCATGAAATCACGGTTATGGCATCGGACGAGGTGCCTGACGACAAGCCATTGGAGAGCCCCGATGAATGGTGAATTGAAAACGCCTCTGCCGCATTCGTTGCAGGAGATTGTGGGCGCGCTGGTGTTCGCATCGCAAGAGCCGCTCACTGCTGCGGACTTGCGCAATACCATCCGCGAGACGGTGCTGCCCGGCGGCGAGGACGATGATGCGAAAAAGGAAAACGAAATTCTCGATGTCTACCGCACTTGCACGGCACGCGAGGTGGAAGCCGCGCTGCACGGCCTGGAGAAAGAACTTGAACGTAGCCAGATAGGCCTGCGCCTCGTGTGCACAGGCGGCGCATACCGCATGCAGACGGTGCCAGCGTGCGGGAGATATGTCCGCGCATTGCTCAAACTGGACAGACCCGGCAGACTTTCGCGGGCAAGTCTGGAGACGCTTGCAATAATCGCATACCGCCAGCCGATCACGAAAAGCGAGATAGAGGCGATCCGCGGCGTTGCGGTAGATACGATGGTGAAAGGGCTTGTGGACATGGGGCTCGTGCGGCTTGTGGGCAAAAGCGAACTGCCCGGCCATCCGTTCCTCTACGGCACCACGCCGCAGTTCCTGGAACACTTCGGTCTGGCATCGCTTGGAGACTTGAATGCGCTGGATCCCACGCTGCAGCGTTCCGACCCGAAAGAGCGTGCGAAACTGTTTGTAAAGAAAGAGGAGAACCCCCAGAATGAAAACGAGGATGTTCCGGAACTGCCGGGGCTTGAGGCAGGCATCCCTGATGGCGTGGATGCCGGTGCTCCTGCTGACGGCGGGGTGTGGCATGCTGCCGAACGCCAGGATCGGCGAGACTGAAAAACTTGAACGCGCAAACGCTCTCTACCGTGAAGCGATGGCAGAGTTCGAGGCCGGCAGAACGGATGCGGCTCTTGAACGCTTTGGGCAATTGCTGCGCACGGATCCCGGCAATTTCTCCGCGCATTTCCAGATGGCGGTGATATTGCAGGATGCCAAGAAAGACTACATCGGCGCGATGATCCACTATCGCGAGTATCGCGAGCTGCGCCCAGATGCCGACAAATCGGCCATAGCGCAGGAGCGCGAGGCCATGTGCGAGGCTCTGCACATTAAGGCTCTGGCGCGCAAAGCCGCCGAAGAGGACACTTCCGTGCGCGAGCGCATATCAAAACTCGAGAGCGAGCGCGACAAAGTGCAAGCAGCCCTCACAGGGACGGTCGAGGAACTCTCTGCCGCGAAAAAACGTATCGCCGCGCTCGAACAGACAAACGCGCTGCAAAAACGCATGATAGACGCATTCGCGGAAAAAGGCGATGCAGATGCCAACCCATCGCGTTTGAAAGAAGCTCTTGCGCAGATAGAGCCGGAGGACGAAAGCGAAAAGCGCGGACGGTTGATAAATCCGTCGGATGCAGATTTGCTGGACGACGATTCCCCCGCTCCGCATGCTGGGTCGTCCGATGAAGCCAAACGCCTCAAGCGCGAAATGGCCGACGAAGAAAAAGAGCCCGCGCACGTTGCGGAGAAACCCAAAGAAAAACCACAAGTGAAGTCCTCGCCGGAGTCAATCCGGCGCCCGGAAGAATATGTGGTGCAGGAGGGGGACACTCTCATGAGTATTTCGCTCAAGTTCTACCAGACCAGACAGGACTGGCGCAAAATACGCGAAGCGAACAAGGCTGTAATCCCGCCGGACGGCTCGGTGAAGGCCGGGCAGAAGATAAGGTTGCCGTAAAATGCTGCTCGATCCGTTCATCAAAAAACGCCATGCATGGACGAGCGATCCTCTGCCGTGGGATATTGCCGACAGCACTGACGCACAGGTGCGCAAATCCTCCAAGGGATGGCCTTTCACGCTGCTGGGCGTGGGCGGCTTGCGCACGTTCGGCAGTACGAACGCCGCCGTGCTGCGCAACCGCCGCCAGGACAGGTTCCTTGCAATCGCCTGCACGCTGATAGCAGCGTGGCTTGTATTTATGTTCATATAATAGAAAGGACAATCTGATGAAAACACGCAAACTTTTCCTCGCCGGCGCATTGGCCGCCGCCGCGATTTTGCAGGCGCAGGAACCAAATCCGCGCCGCGATGCATACCGCCAGCAGATGCTGGCGCAGGAGGTCGAACGCCTCGCGGCACAGTTCAGCCTCCTCAACGAAAACGTGGATGCCGTGGCAGGGCGTCTTTCACGCCTGGAAAATAAACCTTCTGCAGACAGCGCCCTCCGCGATGAGATCGCCGCGCTCAAAGCGTCTATCGCCGAAATCAAACGCAAGCAGGACGCAATGCGCAGCGAGATCGTGGCCGACATTTCCGCGAAAGTCGCCAAGATGATTGCAGACAGCCGCCCGAAGCAGCCCGCGCAGCCTCCGCCAAAACCGCCCAAGCCCGGCAAGGACAATCCGCCGCCCGCCGGAGACTGCTATCAGTATACCATCGAACAAGGGCAGACGCTCTACGACATTGCACAGGCATACGGCACCACGGTCAAGAAAATCGTGGACGCGAACCCCGGCATAAAACCCAACGCACTGCGCATCGGGCAGAAAATCCTAATACCTGCGGAATGACAGCATGGACGAGCATTTCGGATTGAGACTGCGCCGGTTGCGGCGCAATGCGGCATGGCGCGAGATGGCGGCGATGCCCATGCCGCCGCCGTCCAAATTCATATGGCCTGTTTTCGCCTTGCCGGGTGAGGGGCGCAAGGAGGAAATTGCATCGCTACCGGGTCAGTTCCGCGCCAGTGCCGACGAACTTGTGAAAATGCTTGCTCCGGCAGTGAAAGACGGAATCCGCAGCGTTCTCGTGTTTGGCGTGCCGGGCGAAGACACTCACAAAGACGAACTGGGCACGCCCGCAGCAGACATGCACGGCGCAGTGCCGCAGGCTCTCCGCGCCATAAAAAAAGCATATCCCGGCGTGTATGCCATAGCGGATGTATGCCTGTGCGCGTATACCTCGCACGGCCATTGCGGCCCTAGGGATGTCACGGGCGATGTGGATAACGATGCCGCATGCGAAATGCTCGGCCGCGTTGCAGTGGCGTATGCAAGGGCAGGTGCGGACGCAGTGGCACCGAGCGCGATGATGGACAGGCAAGTGGCGGTGATACGCGCCGCGCTGGACGAAGAGTGGTTCGTCAACACGCCAGTTATAGCCTATTCGTCAAAGTTCGCATCCAACCTCTACGGTCCCTTCCGCGATGCCGAAAACTCCGCACCCTCGCAAGGCACCACACGCGCAGGGTATCAAGCCGATTGGCGTGATGCGAAAGCGGCTGTTCTCGAGAGCGTCCTGGACGAATCGGAAGGCGCCGACGCGTTGATGGTGAAGCCCGCAACATTCTATCTCGACATAATAAAAGAGGTGCGTTCGCGCACGCTCCTGCCGTTGATGGCATATCACGTAAGCGGCGAATATGCCATGCTGCATGCCGCTGCGGAACGCGGCTGGTGCGATCTCTACCCCACCGCGCGAGAAGCGTTGAGCGCGATATTCCGCGCCGGAGCCGATCAGGTGATAACATACTTCGCACCGTTCTACAAGGAGATCTTCGGATGAGATTCTTTTGCATTGCGCTTGCGGCGGCATCGTGCGCGTTTGCTGACGGCGTGGGAATAGCCTTCCCGCAAGAGAACGCACTCCTGCCAGCAGTCAAACGCACGTATGTGATCGGCGCAATCCCCGCCGCCGATGCCACGCAGCCTCTTACAATCGCCGGCGTGACGAACGACGTTTACAAAACAGGTGCGTTCATTGCAATGGTGCCGGTCGAAGGCGGCACCAATACGATAACCCTCACGTGGGGGACAAATACGTTGGATCGCACTTTCCGGGTGGCGTTTCCCAGCCCACCGAAACCGGCCGCCACCAATACGCCACCGCGCGACGTGCGCAAGGATCTAGGCATCCCGCCGGACGAAGAAGTAAGCGATGCCCGCCCCAAAGGCAAACGCATTGAAGACCTCACCGTGATGATCGACCCGGGGCACGGCGGCCAAGATACCGGCGCACTCATGCCGCACGGCGCGGGCGAGAAAACAGTAAACCTTCTGCAAGCCCAGGCGATCGAAGCGGAGTTTGCCAAGTATGGGATAAAGACCGTGATGACGCGCACGACGGACGACGAATTCCCTGCTCTCTACGCACGTCCCCGCCGCGCTTACGCCGAAAAGGTCGACGCATTCATCTCCGTCCACCACAATTCCACTGCTGCAGATCGCGATCCCCGCGAAGTTCGCCACACAGCCGCATACGCATCCACCCCCAACGGGCTTGCTCTTGCCAAAGCGATACAGCAATACGTAGGCCCGCAGGTTACCGGCGTGAAAAACGCCGGCGCGCAAATGCGCTCGTATGCCGTGTGCCGCAATCCCGCCGTGGCAAGTTGCCTCCTTGAGATCGACTTCATCAATCTCCCCGAGGGCGAAGATGCCGCGCTCAACGATGCAGACCGCCGCAGCCGCATCGCACATGCAGTACTCATCGGTTTCCTCGATTGGCTCTTCGCACCGGATGACGGCACTTGATTGCCAACCATTATTTGGACTATATGTAACGGCGGGAGTTTTTTCTCCCGCCGTTTGTGTTGCTCCATGCCGTATCCACTTTGCCTTGCAACGCACATGAGGCGGCGCGATATAGACAATGCGTCTGCGCGGAAACTACCGCGCAGACGCATTGTTCGCGGCAAACGGCGGGGTGTTCTGCCGGCGCCTTTTGCTGTGAACGATTTATTCGATGTTTGAAGGAGGAGGCAGTTCGGCATCCTCGATAGCCACTGCCGAAGACGGTGCGGCAACGGGTTCTTGCTCCGCCTCGATAACGCTCATCGAGATGAGGCTCTCGCCTTCGGCCAGGCGCACAAGGCGCACGCCCATCGCGCTGCGGCTGGCAAGCATGATGTCGCACACTTTCTGGCGCACCATCATGCCGGAGGATGTCATGGTGACGATCGACTCATCATCGCGCACCGCCGCCCCTGCCACAACGCGCCCGTTGCGTTCCTCGCCCTTGATAGCGCGCAACCCTTGCGAACCGCGCCGCGTCAGCCGGTAGGTGGAAAATTCCGTTCTCTTGCCAAATCCATTCTCGGTTGCGAGAAGGAACGTCTTGGTGAAATCCACCACATCCATCGACGCCACCGTATCGGCTCCTATTAGCCGTATGCCGCGCACTCCCGTGGCCGTGCGTCCCATGCGGCGCACGTCGTTCGATGAGAATCTCGCCGCCATGCCGCCATGTGTTACAATGAGGACCTCCTCGCCCGGCTTTACGAGGCGCACTTCCACGAGTTCGTCTGCGTCTTCGATATTCAACGCCTTGATGCCGTTGCGATTGACGTTCTTGAACGCGCCCAGCAATGTTTTCTTGACCGTCCCCTTGGCCGTGGCGAACATCACGTCCACATCGCCCTCGAAACTGCGTATCGGCAACAGGCGCAACACCTGCTCGCCCTCTTGGAGATTCAAGAAATTGACAAGCGGCCGACCCGGCGAGGTTCTACCGAATTCGGGAATCTCGTATGCGCCCTTGAGGAACAGCCTCCCGGTGTTGGTAAAGAACATCAGCGAATCGTGCGTCTCCGCCACGAACACAAGCCGCACGAAATCCTCGTCCTTGGAAGTAGCACCCTTGATGCCACGTCCGCCGCGGCCTTGCTCTTTGTATTCGGTAAGCGGAACGCGTTTGATGTAGCCGCGATTGGAAAGCGTTATCACGCAAGGTTCGTCGGCAATCAAATCTTTGAGCGACACCTCATTGGCATCTGCCACGATCTCGATGCGGCGCAAACCCTCTTTCCTAGTGGCGAAGCGTTCCTTGAGCGAGGCCAGATCATCCTTCATTATGCCATACACCTTTGCGGGGTCGGCAAGTATGGCGTTGTATTCCGCGATGTCGGCAAGGAGAGCAGCGAGTTCTTCCTCAAGTTTCCCGCGCTCAAGCCCGGTCAACTGATAAAGCCGCATTTCGAGGATGGAGTTGACCTGCACTTCGGTGAAGCGGAACTTCTCCACAAGCCGCGCCTTTGCATCGTCGCGCGTGTTGGACGAGCGGATGATGTGCACCACATCGTCGAGATTCGCCTGCGCCAAGAGCAGACCATCCAAAATATGTTTGCGGGCTTCCGCCTTGGCGAGATTGAAGCGCGTGCGGCGGGTTATCACATCGAAGCGATGGTCTGCATACGCGCGGAAGAAATCCTTTAGCGTAAGCATCTTCGGGCGGCCGTGATCGATGGCGAGCATGTTCGCGCCGAAAGTCGTTTGCAGTTCCGTATGCTTGTAGAGATGGTTCAGGACTATGTCGCCCACGGCATCGCGCTTGCACTCCACCACGATGCGGATATCGTCGCGGGCGGTTTCGTCGCGCACGTCGGAGATGCCTTCCACTACCTTGTCGCGCGCAAGTTCGCCGATGTGCTTGATTAGTTCGGCCTTGTTTACGGCGTAAGGAAGTTCCGTTATTATGATGCGTGCGCGGCCGGGTTTCCAGTCATCCTCCACAGTGGCCTTGCCACGCACGCGGATCTGCCCGCGCCCCGTCTTGTACATGGCGAGGATGCCGTTCTTGCCGCATATCTGCGCGCCGGTGGGGAAGTCAGGACCTTTCACGAACTGCAAAAGTTCGTCGATGGAGCAGTCGCGATTGTCGATGTAATAGGTTATCGCGTCGCACAGTTCGCCGAGGTTGTGCGGCGGTATGTTGGTGGCCATGCCTACTGCGATGCCGCTGCACCCGTTGAGGAGCAGATTGGGAAGTTTGGCTGGCAGAACGGACGGTTCCTTGAGCGTTTCGTCGTAGTTGGGCACCATGTCCACGGTGTCTTTCTCGAGATCCTCGAGCATTTCCTCCGCCACCTTCTCCATGCGCACTTCGGTGTATCGCATTGCGGCTGCGGGGTCGCCGTCTATGGAGCCGAAGTTGCCGTGGCCGTTCACCAGCGGCATTCGCATCGAGAACGGCTGCGCCATACGCACGATGGTATCGTAGATGGAAGAGTCGCCGTGCGGATGGTATTTGCCCATCACTTCGCCCACGACGCTAGCGGACTTCTTGTGCTTCACGCCGGCGGTGAGGTTCAAGCGATGCATGCCATAGAGCGAACGGCGGTGCACGGGTTTCATGCCGTCGCGGGAGTCGGGAAGTGCGCGGCCAATTATGACGGACATGGAATAGTCTATGTAGTCGCGCGCCATTTCGTCGGAGATGTCCACCACCTCCACCACGCCACCTGCCGTGGCTGGTTCTTCGTTGGTCTGCGCAACAATTTCCTGCGTATTGTTTTCGGCGTCGCTCATGTCTTGAAACTTTCAAAAATGTTTAGTATATTATACCATTTCCTGCAAGGAAAAACAAGTTTTTTGCACCGCTTCGCAGGCTCGCCGTCCGCATGCCAGAGCAGTGTGCGATCCGCATCACTGCACGGCCTGCGGTGCAAAAGAAAGTTTCTCCACGCTTCGTCCGTCGTAGCGCAGATACTCGTCGAAAACACCGCTAGACGCATAGCGGCGCAGCGCGGAAGCATTCGGTTCCACGGAGAGCGCGTGGAAACGGTTACCGGCTTTCTTGCGTCCGGCTATCGCGGCGGCAGTCGTATTGTCCAACGCCCCCGCCACGAAGTCCGAAATCAACAGCAGATCTGCTTTCGCGTATTCCGGTTCAGACATCATATCCACGCCTTTCGCAAGCGCGGGCGCAAAATCCGTCCCACCGTGGAACCACATCTGCAGAAACGCGAACAATCCCGCCAGGTCGTTCCGCACGGAGAAATCGAACACCTCGATCCCCGTCGAGAATGTTATCATGTAGCAATTGCGTCCTTCCTTGTGCGCCTTCATTGCGATGAAAAGTGCCACTGCCTTGGCCACGGTTTCAGGAACGCCGGCCATCGAACCGCTCGTGTCTATGCATAGTATTACAGGTCCGCGATTGTCTTCCACCGTTGCAGAACGGGTTGTTTGCCTCTCCGTGGTTTGCCTCGTTGCGGCGAAGTCCGTTTTTTCGAACGACATGAGCCTGTTCTCAACGTATTTCTGGTCGAACAGCAGTTCCATGTCTTGGGATGCCATCGTTGCAAGTTCGCACGGCAGCACATCCTCTATGGCTCTGCCAAATGTAATGCCGGTAATCTCTTCGCGCGAATCCGCATCGGGAACGGTCGTATTGTATTCAAACACGCTCCGCACGCGCTTGCGAATTTTCCTGCGTTCCGCACGCATCATCCGTCCCAGTCTGTCGCACAACTCGCGCACTCCGGGATCGTTCTCGATAAACTTCGCCCACTTGAGCACCGTTTCAATGTTTTGCTTCTCGAGCATCCCCGGCGAAAGATCCCACATCAATCCCAACCCGCATTCGCCAAGAGCCTCCTTGATTTGCCGCATGG
>JAFVCR010000018.1 GCA_017479035.1 Kiritimatiellia bacterium
AAGATGCTCTCCGGTCAATCCCTTCCGGAGGCTACCAAAGCATACCTTGCCGAAAAGATCCTCCGTGCGCACCAGTTGCAGGATGCCATCAAGAAACGCTACGCCACGCTCGAAAAACTCGCCGTAATCCTCGCCAACGAGCAGAGCGACTGGTTCCTCAAAAATACAGACACTCTCAAACCTCTCACCATACGCTCAATAGCCCCGCAACTGGGCCTGCACGAAGCCACCGTTTCACGCGCCGTTGCCGAGAAATGGATGCTTACCCCGCGCGGCGTGGTGAAGATGCGCGATCTTTTCGCGTCCGGGCTCGTTTCGGCGGCGGGAGAGGCCGTCTCGCAGAAAACCGTGGAGAAACGGCTCAAGGAACTCATCGCCTCCGAGAACCCGTCCTCCCCGTATTCCGACCAGCGCCTTGCGGAACTCATGGTTGCCGAAGGCTACCCCCTCGCACGCCGCACCGTTGCCAAATATCGCGACAAGATGTCCATCCCCACCGCCTCCGCCCGAAGGCGGTAGGCTTCCCCCCTTCTCCGTTATGCGATTTCTATCTTTCGCGGAGCGCATTCTGGCTTTTTCGCCACGTGCACGCGCAGCAATCCGTTTTCCAGATTCGCCGCAAGCGTTGCAGGATCGGCTCTCTCCGGCAAATCCACGCTTACCGCATATTCGCGCAACGAGAACTCCTCCTGCACATATTTCCACCCTTCCGGTTTCTTGTGCCCGGCATGCGTTTTCAGCGTTAGCGTCTTGCCTTCCACGGCCAAATCCGCCGCGCCCTTGCCCACGCCCGGCACTTCAAACGTATAATCATACCCGTCGGCGGATTCCTTTGCCGTAACAGCCGGCACCACATATTGAGTATTTTCCGCCGCGACATTGTCTATTTCGTTCATTTCATGCTCCTTTCATATTTGCTTCATTGTTCACGCGATTTCGATTTTGCGCACGCCCTCGGCTTCTTCTTTGGGCAACTCCACGCGCAGTATGCCATCCTCGAACTTGGCAGAGACCTTTCCTGCATCGATTCTGTATGGCAGATTCACCCTGCGGCTCCATGCCGCCTGGCGGCCTTCCGCCGGCTTGTCCGCAATTACAAGTGCCTGCGCCTCAAGCGTGAGATCCACATCCTTTGCGCATTTGCCCGTCAATTCCATTTCCACAAGCGTCTTTTCCGCATTGGCATACACGTTCGCTGGCGGGAACCTTCCGCAAGCCCTGTTGCGCAGCGTCCTCCACTGCGGTGCGCCCGTAATTTCCTCCAGCAAATCCCACGGATCGAATTGCAATATATTGCTCATCATTTTATTCTCCTTTCACCTGCCGCTTGCGCGGCTGCACAAACGATAAAGCATAGCCGTGCCAATACCTCAACGAGGCATATTTGTGCCACAATGTCACATGCTGCTGTGTCATTGTGCCATATTGCCCCGTCACACCTCCCCTTCTCGCAAGCCCAAACTCGCAAATATGCCGTTTAACGCGCTGTTTCTGGCAATTTAAGCGATTTAAGGAGCCTTGAGGCCATTTTCCGCCCGGCAAGAGCGGCAAACGTGGGAGGGAGGTCTCGCAAGGAAGCCCTAGGGGTCTCGCACATGAGAGACCCCTAGGGGCGGACTTTCCCTCGCCAGTCTCTTTGGCACGAGACCCCTAGGGCGTCCTTGCGAGACCCCCTGGCGGGGATTTTCAGACCCGGCGGAGGCGTTTTTGCATCTTCCCGGCCTTGAAACTTCAAAAAACGGGACTTTTTGCGTTGTTCTGCCAGTCTTTACGATATTTCCCATTCTGTGTTCAAAACTGTTCACTGGAATAAGTTGCGGGAACAAAACGTTTTTGGTATAATCTGCGCACGATGACTATCGATGATGTTATAATACGTGTGGACGACCCGGTGAAACCATTGGATTGCGCCGCTTTATACGATCCCGCGCGCACGTTGGAGGTGGAAGTGGGCTGCGGCAAGGGACGCTTTTTGAATCTCCGCGCGGCGCAATTTCCACAGAGGGAATTTCTTGGCGTGGAGCGCATGAAAAGCCGCGTGGAGTCGTTTGCACGCAAAGCGGTGCGCGGCAACCTTGCAAATGCGCATGTATGCCGTATCGAGGCTTTGTATGCGTTCCACTACCTGCTGCCCGCGCATCATGCAGAAAAGGTATACGTCTTTTTCCCCGATCCTTGGCCCAAGCGGAAACACCATTCGCACAGGCTTTTCGGCGAAGCGTTCCTATCTGCACTGCATCGCGTGTTGCGCGAGGGCGGCAAACTGGAATTCGCCACCGACCACGAGGAATACTTCCATGTTGTGGAAGAGTGTTTCGCAAACGATGCGCGCTACCGCCGCACGGAACCGATGCCGCGTCCGCCGGAGGTATGGACGGAGTTCGAGACGTTGTTCCGGGGCAAGGGCATGGAAGTATTTTCCGCCGCATGGGAAGCGATAGGGCAAAGCCCCGATACGCTGCCGCCTCTGCAAGTGATGCCGGATGACGAACCGCGAGAAGGCATCGAACGGCGCGACAAGGCGATGGAGGATTGACAGAATGAAAGAGAAAACGATAGGCGAAATAGTAGAACTTGCAAGTGCGTTTTACGGCTCGAGCGTTTTGTTCGCCGGCATAACATGCGGCCTCTTCGATGCCGTCGAGAAATTGGGTGCAGAGGCTACAGCATCTGCTCTGGCAGATGCCATGTCCGCATCGGAACGCGGAGTGCGCTTGCTAGCGGACGCATCAGTTGCGCTTGGGCTGCTGCAAAAAAATGGCGCGGTATACGCCAATACGCAAAGCGGCAAAATGGCGTTGGTGGGCGGCGCGCCGGCGGATTTGTCGAAGGCGATTTTGTACAATCGCGATGTGTATCCCGCATGGGGGCGCCTCGCAGACCTAGTGCGCACGGGCGAATGCGTAGAGGCACCGCAACTTCATTTGGGCGACGATGCGGAGCGGACGCGCAGGTTTGCGCTGTCGATGCGTTCGCGTGCGTTTGCGATAGGGCGCGGCGCGGTGGAATTGATGGATCTTGCCGGCGCGGAGAAACTGCTGGATCTCGCGGGCGGGCCGGGTGCGTATGCGGAACTCATCGCACGCAAAAATCCCAATCTGCACGTGACAACTCTCGATCTCCCGGCCATATCGCGCGTTGCCGCCGAATGCGTGGCAGAGGCAGGTTTGCAGGAAAGGATCGAATGCGTGGCTGGCGACTACCACACCGACGATTTCGGCGAGGGTGCTTACGATGCCGTCACTATATTCGGTGCACTGCATCAGGAGTCCCCAGAGGATATTGCAAGCATATTGGCGCGGGCTGCAAAGGCGTTGAAAAAAGGCGGACGCGTGTTTGTTCTGGATATGATGACAGATGCCACGCATGCCAATCCTCCATTCTCCGCACTATTCGCCGTGAACATGGCGCTCACTGCAAAAAACGGATGGGTGTTTGCGGACGAAGAGTTGAAGGAATGGATGCGGGCGGCGGGCTTGAAAGCGCAGGAAACGCTTACGCTGCCTCCGCCAATGCCGCATTGGATGGTGTCGGCAGTAAAAGAAGGCTGAACGCGAAAGGACGGTGCGTAATATGATACCTACAAAAGAACAGGCGTGGCAACTGATTTGCGAATTCAATGATGGCGAATTCCATCGGCTGCATGCGCAAATAGTGGGCGATACGATGAGGTATTTCGCAGAAGAACTAGGCTACGGTGCCGAAGCGGATTTTTGGGAGGTCGTGGGGATTTTGCACGATCTGGATTTCGAAAAATGGCCTGCGGAGCATTGCACCAAAGAACAGGAAATCATGCGCGAGCGCGGCATAGACGAGAGAATCGTGCACGCCACAGCCAGCCACGGTTGGGCGATAACCGTGGACGTGAAACCCGAGCACGAGATGGAAAAAGTCCTCTATGCAGTCGACGAACTCACCGGGCTTATCGGCGCAGTGGCGGTGATGCGGCCGTCCAAAAGTTTTATGGATCTCGAAGTGAAATCCGTCAAAAAGAAATTCAAGGACAAGAAATTCGCCGCCGGATGCTCGCGAGAAGTAATCCTGCGCGGCGCAGAACTCCTCGGGTGGACGCTTGAGGATTTGATCGCCCGCACGATACTTGCTCTGCGCAAGCACGAGCAAAATGCAAAATCTGCCGCATGATTCGCTCCATGCGCCGGTGCGCGGCGCGGCGAATTTTGCATGGCTCGCGGATTTGGCTTGAAGAAGAATATGCTAGACATTATTGCTTAAGTTATGTTACAATGTGGCGTGATTAGAGGATTCCTAATTTGTGAAATGGCAATACTTGCGGCGGGCGCGGGTTTGGCAGAGGGGATTTCCCTGCCGGAGGTTGCTTTTGCCGATGGAGAGCGGGCGGGAGTTGGCGAATTCAGCCGTGCGGACGAGTCCCGGAACTGGTTTCTGCGGCTCGATGCCGTCTGCCGGAACGTCGCCACAAATGCCTTTGAAATCCAGTTTTCCGCGCAAGAGCGGGTGTCGGCGGAAAATATCGCTTTCGCGTTTGGTTTCGAGAACGGGAAGTGGTGGTCGCACGGCGGAGATGTCGCGGATCGTGTTGTATATGATGAGTTTCCGCTCCCTTCCGGCGCGTTCGCGCTAAAGATCGATGGAGAATTTTACGACTCCCGCACAATTCTTGTTGCTTCGGTCGGAGGCTTTTCGAGTCCGGCACTTCGGGATGCGATGCTGACTGCAAATCCCAAACTCTGGCGTGGGGTTCGCGTGTTCTCTCGCGGGCTCGACGGCGAAATGCAGGATGTCGAGATCGATTCGGGCAATTACGGATTGGCGATAAGTATTCGTTGAGATGGCGTTTGAACACTTGTTTTTTGTGATGCTTTCCGTTGCCATTGCGCTGGTGTCCGGCGCTATGGCATGGCCGCTTCTTGAATCGGTCTGCCGCGAACAAGTCCGGCTTTTCTCCGGCAAA
>JAFVCR010000137.1 GCA_017479035.1 Kiritimatiellia bacterium
AACAAGAATGCGCCAAATCGTGTATATGGTTTACCCATTATACACTTGACGCGTCCCCATACTTTGCTTTATATCGGAAATTTGCAAGTTTTCAACGAAAGCCAAATATGTGAACCACGTTCACCTGTCCCGTCCGCACACCCGTGCGCCGGAACCATGCCTAGGCAACGCTACATCGCCCAAGCAGCAAAAGAACGCCTTTATAATATCACATTTCCGCCGCCTGTGCAAGCGAAATGTTGCCTCCGCCGCGCGCCTGTTCGGTTTTTTGAAATTTATATTGCTTGTGCAGCACGGCGGAATGTGATAGAATCGCGGCATGGAAAATTTTGGGGTTTCGTTTTGCAGTTTGCTTGGCAAGGTTGGGTTGCGTCCGGCCGGCAAAACAATGCACTTCGACAACTGCCGTGCAAAGAATATATTTACTTTTGCGGTTGCATGCGCACTTGCGGTGTTGCACGCTGCAGAGGTTGACGGCATGGCAAGGTCGGCTTCCATAGCAAGTCCGGACGGAGAAGTTCTCGCCGTATTCAAAGAGGAGGGATCATACGAAATAGGCAGTTTGCAATTTACGGCGGGCGGGTTTTCCGTCAATGGCGAACGTGGCACATCGCCGCAGCAAGCAGCGCGCACAAGGCTTAAAACAACGAAATTGCCAGTAGTTTCCGGCACGTTTGGGCTTGACATCGGCAATGCAGCCGCCAAAGAAAAAGCAGCAGCATCTCCAAACGCCGTCCATGCTCGCATCCCGCAAACGGCACCTACCTACACGCATTCGCCGGATGCGCCGTGGCACAATCCGTTCGGCGAACGAGCCACCGTCCACAATGCATACAACGGTGCAATTCTCGACATGGGCAGATATTCGGTGGAAGTGCGCGTCTACAATCACGTAGTCGCATTCAGATATATCGTAAATGAAATCAAGTCTCCTGCCTCCATTGACGACGGCGCAAGCAATTTCGCGGCGACAATCCTTGCGGACAAAACTACATTCCGCTTTGGCGAGGCTTCCAAAATATACACTGCCGGAGGCACAGAAGGTCCTGTAGCCGTAAAGTCGGCAGGAGGTAATGTGTGGTGCGCAATTGCCACTGCCGGTGCGGACGAATGGTGTGCCACCGATTTCTGCCGCTCCAAGGACAATCCGAACACGATAGAAAGCAGATATTCTTCCGCTGTGGATGCGCTCCTGCCGGCGGCAACACCGTGGAAGGTGGTTGCGGTGGCCAATGACGCGATTGGTCTTTTGGCGATGGCTGATACGATTCTCGATTTGAACGCGCCGTGCAAAGTGGCAGACGCTGAAAGATGGATCAAGCCAGGCAAAGTTTTCCGCGCCGGGCAGGAAGATGGGATTTCACGGCGCAGAGCGATAGATTTCGCAGCACGGCACAAGATAGAGTATGTTCTCTTCCCGATCGGTGGCGATGAATTTGCCGCGTCCAGGCTATGGCAAGAGGATGGTTCTCCGCACGACGAAGGCACTGCCGGTATTTGCATGTATGCACGCGAGTGCGGAGTTGGCGTGTGGCTGGAATTCGATGCAAAGAATTTCCGCAAACACGGGTTCGGGCTTTTCAAAACATTTGCGAGGCTTGGCGTGAAGGGCGTAAGAGTGTGCAATATGCCGTATCGCTCGGACAGATGGCGGGCGCGGAGGAACGATCTCGTGCGGGAAGCGGCGCAAGAACATATAATGGTCTCTTTCGAAGGTGCGTCCATGCCGGACGGATTCTCGCGCACCTATCCCAATTTGATGACTATGGACATCGCCGGCACCGGAGAGCTCGAAACAAACAATGCGCGGCAAAATACGGTGTATGCGTTCACGCGGATGCTGTGCGGCTCTGCAAATTCATGCGCGGGCTATTACGAGCGGCATGCGAAAGCCTCCCACGCGCATAGACTCGCCGCCGGGCTGGTGTTCTTTTCGCCGTTGAAGGATGTAATGTGGGGGGATAGACCTTCGGATGCAATCGAGGGCAATCCGGAACTCGATTGGTTCGACAATCTCCCTGCCGTATTCGACGACACCATATACATATCAGGTGCCCCGGAGGATCATGTGGCCGTGGCACGCCGCAAGGGAGATGAATGGTTCGTTGCCGCTATAGCGGGAGATGTCGGCGCGAGCGTACGCTTCAACTTCGCATTTCTCGAGCCAGGGCGCTCCTACACGGCCACTCTATATCGCGACGATTCGCACGGGACTTCTTTTACGGCGGTAGGCAAAATACGCAAGCGGGTGGATTCCAGGTGCATCTGGAACTTTGACCTCAAAGACAACGGCGGCATCGCAATCAAGATCACACCGGACGGGAGATGAATATGAACGGCAGCATCGGGCACTCCGCGCTTCTAACGGTTGTAATCCCCACAAAAAACGAAGCGGCGAACATCGAATCGGCGATTCGTGCATTTGAAGGTACGGACGGCATTGAGATTGTCGTAGTGGACAACCACTCGCCTGATGCCACGGTTGAGATCGCGCGTAAATGCGGGGCAAAGGTTTTCACCCAAGGGCCGGAGCGTTCAGCACAGCGCAATCGCGGCGCGCGGGAAGCGTCTGCACCGTGGATCATGTTCCTTGATGCAGACATGATAGTGCCGCGTGAAACCGTAGCGGAAATTCTGGATAAAATTTCCAGCGGAGATGTCGATGCACTTTGGGTGCGAGAAACGCGCGTGGGCAAAGGTTTGCGGGCAAAGGCGAGAAATTTCGAGCGTTCGTTCTACGATGGCACCGTGGTGGATGCAGTGCGCGTGGTGCGCAAGAGTCTATTCCTGGAACTCGGCGGATATGATGAAGAATTACTGACCGCCAATGAAGATTGGGATCTCGACATACGTCTCAAGGCGATGGGTGCACGTATTGCATTGACAGACGGCGCGTTGGTGCACAATGAAAACATGCTGTCCCTAGCGACGGTGCTGAAGAAAAAGCGATACTACGGCAAGACGTTCGCAACATACCGCAAAAAGTGGCAGGGCAACGCAGATGTCCGCAAGCAATTCTCGTTCACATACAGGTATTTTGGCGTGTTCTTCGAGAACGGCAAGTGGAAGAAAGTGTTACGGCATCCGATACTGTTTGCGACGATGTTTTTCGAGCGTGTGCTTGTGGGCGTGGTTTACATAATGGGGAGAAGATGAGAATCGTTGTCAGAGGCCGCTTGCCGAAAGCGTTTGCAATTCCGCGCAAGGCCGTGGCGGAAGCCGCACGCATGTTTGCGGAGGCATCGGCGCGGCGCGTGGGTGCGTTTTGGCACGAGGTTACGGTGCACTTGGTGGATGATTGCGAGTCCGCAGCGGTGCATATGCAGGCGATGGGCATCGCGGGCGCGACCGATGCGATAACACTTGCCTACGATGCCTTCCCGCCGGTAAGCCCGGGATTGTTCGGAGAACTTTTCATAAACACTGAACAAGCCATGCGCGAGGCACAGCGCATCAACCGCCGCAATTGGACGCCCGCGAACGAATTGTTGCTATACATAGCGCATGGCATGGATCATCTTTCCGGCGCGGACGATGCCGGAGAGAAAGACTATCGCGCAATGCGCAGGAGGGAACTGGCATGGTTGAGATCGGTAAAATACTTGATGGCGTGAATGCCAAAATCGCAGCGGCCTGTGCAAAGGCTGGCAGAAATGTGCAGGATGTGGAAATCATTGCCGTAACGAAAACGCACGGACCTGATGTAGTGCACGAAGCATGGGATGCAGGGTTGCACATAGTGGGTGAAAACAAGGTGCAAGAGGCTGCATGGAAACAACCGCTTTCCATCTCCGGGCCGGAATGGCATTTGATCGGCCATCTGCAACGCAACAAGGTTTGCGCTGCGCTTGAGGTATTCTCGTTTTTCCATTCGGTCGATTCTTTGGCGTTGCTGCAGAAAATCGAACAAGTGGCTTGCGAAACCGGCGCACGCCCCGGGATTCTGCTGGAGGTGAACGTATCTGGCGAACGCTCCAAAAGTGGAGCAAATCCTTCAGATGTCCCAGCACTAGTGGAGGCGGCATTGCAATGCCGCAACATTTCGCTGGAAGGATTCATGACGATGGCACCATTCGTCCCGCACGAGAACATAGAAGAGACTCGCCCCGTATTCCGCAAACTGCGTCTCTTGCGCGACGAAATGGAAGAACGCTTCGGGGCAAGATTTCCACGCCTGTCAATGGGCATGACGAACGATTACGAAATTGCCGTGGAAGAAGGTGCCACATGGGTGCGCCTAGGCACTGTTCTATTCGGCGAACGGCCTAAAGCGAAACCGGGTGCCGCTCTATTTGCGGGCGAATCAGGTGACGGCGGCATCTCGCAAGACAGGATCGTTTCGTAGCAGTCACGACACCTTGTAGCCTATGCCGCGCACGGTTTTTATCGCCTCTGGCGAAAGCGGCATTTTCTTGCGCAGCCCGCTCATGAAAACATCAAGCGTGCGCGAAAGAGGAATTTTATCGCCCCAGCATGCGGAGAGCATGTCTTCTTTGGAAACCACGCGTCCCCTTCTCGCGGCAAGATACGCAAGCAGTCTTGTTTCAAGCTGCGAAAGAGCCGTCTCCGTTCCGTCCGGAGCCACAAGCAAATGTTTGTCGCTGCGGATCGAATACGCGCCGATCTTCGCACACGCGGCATCTCTCTCCAGCGCACGCCCTCGCCGCAGCGCGGCATTTATCCTGGCGATGAATTCACGCAGAGAGAACGGTTTTACAAGATCGTCGTCCGCACCGGAATCGAAGCCGATCTCCTTGTCGCGCACTTCGCCTTTCGCCGTGAGCAGGATTATAGGCAATACGGGGTCGGAAGCACGAATTTCGCGGCACACGTCCCATCCGCTCGCGATAGGCATCATCACATCGAGGATCATCAATTGCGGCCTGCGTTCGCGCCATGCAGCCAACGCCTCCGCACCATTAGCGGCGGTGCGCACAGCATGATGTTCGCTTGCGAGAAACATCTCCACCGCCGCGCGAATCGATGGATCGTCATCCGCTACTATTATATCAGCCATAGCCGCCTACTGCCATCGGCATCTTCAAAGTGAATATGCACCCGTGTGGACGGTTTGCCGCCAATGACAGCCCCCCTCCCAAAGCAAGTGCGGTGTCATGCGCAATGGCAAGGCCAAGCCCAGTTCCGCCTGCCGTACGCGTCACCGAATCATCCCCGCGCCAAAATCTCTCGAACACATGTTTGGCTTCTGTTGCAGGAATTCCCGCGCCTTCGTCCGCCACGTCCACCACGGCAAATTTGCCGTCTGCGTATGCTGATATTTTTACCGGTGCCGACGATGCGTATTTGGCAGCGTTCTCCAAAAGATTGTCGAGTATCCGCCGTAACGCCGCAGGATCAGTCCTAATGCATATATCTTCGGCATTCACCGAAATCCCGTTCGGAAGCGATGGCGCAAATGCCGCCGCCGCATCTTCCAGCAGCGGTTTCAACTCGCAGTTTTCAATGGCGAACTTCGCCGTGCCGCGTTCCAGCCTGGCGAACGCCAACAGCGAGTCGATCATCGAAGCAAGGCGCTTGGATTCCTTGGCCATTGTAGCAGCGGCTCTCGCCGCTGCGTTTGCGTCCAATCCGCCTTCGGCAAGCATCTCTGCGAAAATAGCAATACTTGTTAGAGGTGTTCTCAATTCATGCGAAACATTGGAAATGAAATCGGTTTTGCGGCGTGCTTCCTCTCGCGCTGCCTTGGCACTGCGCCATAGCAACGCAGTCCCGGCGGCAAACGTGCCCATGAACAGCAGCCCAAGTATGGAAACGAGGAAAATCTGCGTCTTCACGCTTCCGGCAACAGCCTCGTCTCCACCTCTCGGCGCAACACATACGAAATAGTCCGGCAGATACGGCTTCAGCGATGTACGCCCTTGGGTTCTGCCGGTTATCTTGCCGCCACCGCCCTGCACCAGGCATCCACAGATGTGGCGGAGTTCCGCGCAGAGATCCTCCGGCAAAACATTTTCATCGGTGAGCATATCCTGTATGGCAGGCCGCAAATCAGGCGGCAATATGTGCTCGCGGCATTCCTCTCGCCGAAGCGGAATTCTTCTTTCGCGCTCGCCGTGCTGCGGGGGTTTTGCTCTGCGCGGGCTTATCCCCTTCTCTTTGAAAGACTCCACAACTCGCCGTGCCAAGTCGGCTGATACGGCATCCAATCTTTCTTGCACAGCCGTCCGCGCCCTGGATCCCTCCAACACTACAAGACGGATGCCGCCGGCGGCAAGAACAACCGCCGGCAGCACCACCGCTAGGATATGCAGTTTTATATCCTTGGTCATCCCAACGCCTTATTCGGCTGCAGGTGGCGGAGGAGGAGGAAGCGCGCCTCTGCCCTCGCCGCGCGGTCCGCGAGGCTGCGGGCGACGCCCTTTGAAACCTTCACCGCGCGGCCCGCGAGGACCGCGGAACCCTTCGCCGCGCGGCCCTTGCGGACGCTCGGGAAGGATGAAGCCCTTGCATTCGGGGCAGCAGGTGCACTTCTCAAGGCGCGGACGGCGGGGACGTGCCTCTTCCGGCGGAGGCAGCGGTTTGCCGCAGCACGTGCATGCAGGGCCACACTCGCACTTGTCACCGCACTTGCATGCAGCGGGAGCGACTGTTTCCTTGCCGCAGCACGTGCATGCAGGGCCGCAATCGCACGCCGCGCCACACTCGCACTTGTCACCGCACTTGCATCCGCAACCTGTCGCGGCAGATTCCTGCGCGAACATCGTGCCTGCCGCAAAAAGCGCGGCAATCATCAGCATCTTTTTCATTTTATCATCTCCTTGTTGTAATTTGTTTTTCGCCCACCATCCCCGGCGGACACTTGCATTATAGCAAATTTCCGCACGCCATGTGTTAAATGAATGTTATGTTTTGCGATTTTCCGCTTACAGTTGCAATTTTGCCAATGCCTGGCGAATAGCCTTTGCGGCGGCCGATGAAAATGCCAACGAGAAATTGCCCGACGATGCATCGACTCTGCTTTCTCCGCACGCCGTCGCTATCAATTTCCTAGAAGGCTTTGCAGTATCTACCGCTGCAATATCGACCTTCACCACGGCAAAGCGCGATGATGCCACGGTGCAGTCAAGTGCCACTTGCGTGAACACCGCCTCTATCGAAATGTCCGCAGCGGCGTTGGACGCAACTGGCAGCACATTGCCGAAGCGTCCATCCTCCGCTACTGCATCGGCAAGCGCGGCTTTCAACAATGCCGCAGGAGATGCCGCAAACTGGTTCACAGGATCGCGTGCGACCGTACCATCCGCGCGAAGTACTGTGATCGGTACATTGTCGAACGGCGCGGCCACGCTCACGGCACCGACCCTTGCGGTGCGCTGCGCCGCAACCGCGTGTTCCTGCTTGTCCGCGATTTGTATGGTCCATAGTTTCTGCGGCGGTTTCCCGCTTCCGCCGATGCAACCGCACAACCCTGCCACCGCAAGAAGCCAGATCATGTTTTTCATTTCTCGCATTCCTTCATCTAGTTTCGTCCAGCATTTGCACAGGCGCGCCGTGCAGCAACATTGCGGGATTGTCTCGCAATTCCCGTGCGAGTTCCCGTGCATTCTCCGCAGCCGAACGCACTGCATCAAGCGTCTCCGCAAGCGAACCTCCGCTCGTTTCAACGATTCCGTTCACGCCTTGCAGGAGAGTGCGCGTATCCTCCACAATCCCCGTAAGATTGCTCATCGCGCCGCCGAAATCCACCTTATTCATCTCGTCCACGAACTGCGTTAAACTCTGGCGCAGACTTTTCAGAAGCCCGGGATGCGAAGGCACGAATACGTTTGCCGGCCGCCATCCCACGCGCTCCTCTGCGGTCTCCACCGGCGTGATGAAATTCATGTCGATGTGCGAGAGCCCGGTAACGCCGCTTGCGCTGACCTTCGCCCGCAACCCTTGCGCCACGAGATTGCGGATCTTTTCACGCGCCTGTTCGATGCCCGTCTCTGCCGGTGTAAACATTTTCGCGTTCAACGCCATCGAAACGTATATCTTCTGCTCGTCTGCCGCATCCACCCCGCCGTATTTCGCACCGATGAATGAAATCTCCCGCACATTGCCAACATGCACGCCGCGATAGTACACGCTGGATCCCACGTCCAACCCGGACACGTCATCGTCGAAAAACGTCTCCGCGATGAATTCGTTTTTCTTCGCTCCCATTCCGCCAAGCCACACAAGCACCGCCGCGATCAGTGCTATGCCGCCCACGATGAAAAAACCGATCTTTGCGTAGTCGGGCTTGTTTCCCGTGCTCATTTCACCTCTCCTCTCGCAAAAAATTCTCTCACGAACATATCCTCGCAACTGTCGCGCAAATCCTGCGGGCTTCCTTCCGCCACCATCGCATGGCGTGCACGATCGAACATCACGCATCGGTCGGCTATCTTGAAAATGCTGGGCAGTTCGTGCGTTACTATCACAAACGTCATCCCTTCGCGCTTGCGCAAATCCAATATCAAATCGTCGAGTGCGTTGCTCGTCAACGGGTCAAGCCCCGCAGACGGCTCGTCAAGGAAAAGTATCTCCGGCTCTAGCGCCATCGCACGTGCTATCGCCGCACGCTTCTTCATCCCGCCGGAAAGATCCCCAGGCATCAAATCTGCGCTGTCCGCAAGCCCCACCAGGCCAAGCAACCGGCGTGCTTTTTCTTCACGTTCTTTGCGTTTGAGTTTGGTGAACTCCTCCAGCGGCAGCAGCACGTTCTCCAGCACGGACATCGAACCGAACAATGCCCCCGACTGGTACATCACACCTATCTTTGCCAGTATCTCGCGCCGGTTCGCCCAGGTCCATTCTCGCCCCGCCACCACCAGCCTTCCGGCCAGCACCGGGTTCAACCCGATGAGATGCTTCATCATTGTCGACTTGCCGCATCCGCTCCCGCCAAGCATCACGAACACCTCTCCGCGTTTCACGGTGAACGACACGTCATGCAATATCGTCTTGCCGGGATAGCCCGCATCCACATGCTCCGCGATTATCAAATCATCTTCCGCCGATGCCATTTCACACCCCCAGCATGTAGCACGCCACGGCAAGCAACCCATCCGCCACGGCTATTGCGATTATTCCGCCAACCACGGCCGAAGTGGCCGCCACGCCCACGCCGTCTGCGGTTTTGCGCGTATGCATCCCCGCCGAACAACCCACCAGCCCCACCAACAGCCCAAACAACGCGCTTTTGCCTAACCCCAGCGAAATTGTAAACACGCCGCTGGCATCTGCCACATGCGTCCAGTATGCCACTGCGGGCACGTCCATCATCTGCAACACCAACATTCCTCCGGCTAGCCCTGCTATCTCCGCCGCAATCGTCAACAGCGGCATCGCAAGTATCGCCGCAAGCATTCGCGGCAGAACGAGGAATTTTACAGGATCGAGATTCATCGTCGTCAACGCATCCAGTTCCTCGTTCACAGTCATGGTTCCTATCTCCGCCGCAAACGCGCTTCCGCTCCTGCCCGCTAGAATTATCGCCGTCACAAGCGGCCCGAGTTCGCGGAAAAGCCCTATCGCTATCAAATCGGCCACATATATTTCCACGCCAAACTGCCGCAGGCTCGCCGCACTCTCGAACGCCAATATAAGCCCCAGCAGGAACCCTATCAACGTAGCGATCGGCAAGCCTTCGCAACCCGCGCGCTGGAACGCAAGCGCGGCATCCTTCAGCCGCAGAGACCTTGGCCGGACCACTAGCGACGCAAACGCGCACGCCGTCTCCCCCGTAAACGCCAACGCATCCCGCACCGCCGCCATGCCGCCGTGCGCATACTCTCCGACTTTTTGGAACATACCCGCCATTTGCATACATTATACCATTTCCCCTTCTTCTGCGCAACTGCCAAAATCCCTCCCACCCTGTGCACTGTGGGGACGCGGGCATCTCGCCCGCGGAGGATTTGCGGTTTGTAGTTCTTGCTAGCAATGTCAACCCCACTGTGTACTGTGGGGACGCGGGCGTCTCGCTCGCGGAGGATTTGCCGTGTGCAGTTATGGCCACAGCGCGACAACTGCAAACTGCACACTGAAAACCATTTCGGGTCATCCAAAAATCTGGGATAAGGGTGATCCCTCCGCAATGCAAAATCGCGCGGCAAATGCACTATTGCCATTCGCCGCCGTATGTGGTATAATTCCCGCCTGTTTTTGGAGAAGAATGATGAACTCATTGGCATTGTTGGGAATCTCGTCCGTCGTGTTGCTGTGCGGATATTTCCTATACTCGCGGATGCTTGCTAAAATGCTGGGCGTGGATGCGGCGCGTCCCACCCCTGCGCATACCCTGCGCGACGACATCGACTACGTCCCCGCGCATCCTGCGGTTCTTTTCGGCCATCATTTCGCCGCGATCGCCGGTGCGGGGCCGATAGTCGGGCCCGTCCTCGCGGCGGAATTCGGATGGGCGAGCGTGGCGTTGTGGATACTGCTAGGCTGCGTATTCATCGGCGCGGCGCACGACATGATAGCCCTCTACCTCTCCGTCCGGCACGACGGCAAATCCATCGGCACCGTCATCGGCGAAATCCTCGGCCCCAAGGGACGCCTCCTGTTCCTTCTTTTCTGCTGGACTGCTCTGATACTCGTGGTGGCGGAGTTCACACGCCAGATCGCCGCCACGTTCACCACCAATCCCGAAATCGCCTCGGCGTCGCTCCTCTTCATTGCGGAGGCTGTGCTCTTCGGGCTTTGCGTGTACCGCTTCAGGATGGGCGTTCTTCTCTCGTCGCTGGTGTTCGTGCCGCTGATGTTCGCGTTCGTGTGGATCGGCGGCCTGGTGCCGATAGACCTCGTGGCGTGGGGGCTTTCCCCCGATGCGGCAAGAACCGCATGGACTCTTGTCCTCCTCGCGTACTGTTTCTTCGCCTCGACCCTGCCCGTGTGGCTCCTCCTTCAGCCCCGCGACTACCTCAACGCCTATCTTCTCTACGCGATGATGGCTCTCGGCATCGCCGGAGTGCTGTTTGCGCATCCCGTGCTGCAGCTCGACGCGTTCACATCCTTCACCGCGCCCGGACGCGGCGGCGTGCAGATGCTATTCCCCTTCCTTTTCGTGACCGTCGCCTGCGGCGCGTGCAGCGGTTTACACGCGCTCGTCGCAAGCGGCACCACGGCCAAACAGCTCGACACCGAAAAGAACATTCGCCTCGTCGGCTACGGCGCGATGCTCCTCGAAGGCCTCCTCGCCATGCTCGCGCTCATAGGCGTGGCGGCCACGTGGAACTCCGGAACCTACCTCGCCGCAATCCGCACCGTGGCGGAAGGCGGGCAGGGGGTGGAACCCGTGGAAATGTTTGCGGGTTCGCTCGCGGGCTTTTGCGCAAAGGTGTTTTCGTTCTTCGGCGCGGGGGCGGATGCTGCGGCGCAGGGCGTGGCTGTGGCCAAGAACTTCATGCTCCTTGCGGTGAGCGCGTTTCTCATGACGTCCGTCGATGCGGCCACGCGCCTTGCGAGATTCACATGGCAGGAGATGTTCCCGCTTGGAGAGAAGCCCTCCGCCGCGCGCAAAGCGGCGCACAACATGTATTCCGGCACGGCTCTCGTGGTGGCTCTCGTGGCGGTGCTGCTCCTCGCGAACCCGGAAACGGCTAAATCCCTCTGGAGCAATTTCGCCTCCGCAAACCAGCTTCTCGCCTCGCTGACGCTTTTCACGGCCACGCTCTGGCTCTACAAGAACAATAAAAACACGCTCGTCACGCTCGTCCCGATGTGCTTCATGCTTGCGACGAGCCTCACGGCGGTGGTGCAGCTGCTCCTCAAGGGCACGGGCATTCTTTTTGCGAGCACGGCGGCGATACTCGTCCTTGCCGTGTTCCTGCTCGTTTTCGGCGTCCGCAGCTTCCTCTCCCTCCGCCGCAGCAGACAGGATGTTTGACAGAATGCGCGCAATGAAAATGCCGTCCATGAAGATTTCCCTCCCGTCGCTTCTTCTCTCTGCGATATTCATTGCAGCGGTATTCTATCTGAACACCACTTTCTCGTTCGCTTCGGACGATTGCATGTATGGGCTTCAAAGCGCGGCGGCATCTGACGGCATCCCGCCTCACCTCGGCACGTTGGCCAACGCATTTGCGGAAAACTGGCGCGATGGATACCGCCCCGTGGTGCACATAGCGGCCCGCATCTTCACCGGATGTTTCGACAAAGGCGTTTTCAATGCGGCAAACACGATAATGGCGTGTCTCTTTGCATTATGCAT
>JAFVCR010000138.1 GCA_017479035.1 Kiritimatiellia bacterium
GACATGGGCGTGGACGCTCCCGTGACAGGCATCGACTGGAATGGCAACCCCTGCTACCGTTGCGCCGACGACCCCACCCGCATGGGTACCCAGACCTGCATGACCAAGGCTGAAATCAAGGCCGCCGGCTATGTCGCCGCGCACAAGAACTCGCGCTTCACCGCACCCGCCATCAACTGCCCCGTGCTGGACAAGGACGGCTTCAACGGCAAGTTCGAGGGCAAGAAGACCGGCGTGCCGATCGACGCGATCCTCTTCGGCGGCCGCCGCCCCTCCACCATCCCGCTCGTGAACGAAGCGAAGGACTGGACGCACGGCGTGTTCATGGGTTCCGCCGCTGGTTCGGAAATCACCGCAGCCGTCATCTCCGACAAGATCGGCCAGGTGCGCTGCGACCCGATGGCAATGCTTCCGTTCTTCGGCTACAACGTGGCCGACTACTTCCAGCATTGGCTTGAAATGGCTCGCACGAGCGCCAACCCCGCCGCTCTCCCCAAGGTCTATTTCGTCAACTGGTTGCGCAAGGGCGACGACGGCCGCTTCATGTTGCCCGGCTTTGGCGACAACTCCCGCGTCCTCAAGTGGATTTGCGACCGCATCGAGGGCAAGGTCGAGGCCAACGAAACCCCCATTGGCAACCTCCCCAAGGCGGAAGACATCGACCTCGCCAACAACGAAGGCAAGTTCAAAGTCGTTGAAGACGACCTCAAGGAAATTCTCAAGGTCGACATCGAAGGCTGGAAGAAGGAAATCGCCACCGTTCGCGCCTCCTACGATGAATACGACAAGAAAGCCTCCAAGGGCTCGACCGTTGAAAACCTTGCCGCGCGCCGCGTCCCTGCGGCTCTCCGCGAAAAACTCGACGAGATCGAAGCGGCTCTCGCAGCCGCCGCGCCCGCCAAGAAGGCGCCTGCAAAGAAGGCTCCCGCAAAGAAGGCGGCCAAACAGTAAGTTGCACACCGCATCTTACGAAAAAGAAAGACCCCGCAGTCCCTAGCGCGGGTTCTTTCTTTTTGCCGTGCGGTCAACTGAAGGACTTGCCGCACCAGGCAAGCGAATGCCACCGGCGCACCAGTATCACGCCGCGCAGATTCTCGTCCAGCGTGAAAGCAACCCACATGCCTATCAGCCCAAGGCCAAACGTTATCCCGAAAAGATAACCGCATCCCACGGCCACGAGCCATTGCACCGTTATCCCCACCGCCACGGGATACACCACGTCTCCCGCCGCGCGAAGCGTCCCGCACGCGAAAATGTTGCGCACGCGGCCGATATTGAGGAAGAAATCGATGCAGAAAATGATACAGGAAGTGCGGATTATCCAAGGGTTGTCCGTCAAAAGCGGCATCGTCACAGGGCCGATCGCGGCTAGTATCGCGCCGCACACAAGCGTTACCGCCATAGCGCGATGCAGCATGAATGTTCCCGTCACATATGCGGGGCGGTAGCGTCTGCGCCCCACCAAATGCCCCACCAGAATGTCGCCTCCCTGCGTCACCGCCAGCGTGAACAGGTTTACGAATGTTATGAGGTTCACGCAATACGTGCGCGTGGTGAGCGCGGCGTTAGAGATGGAGTTTATGAAATAAGTAATCACCACCTGCGAGAGACAGTAGCTTATTTCTTCGCTCATCGCCGGAATGCCCACTAGGACAAGCGTTTTGAGTTCGCGCACCGGGAACGGCTTGAACAGCGCAAGCGGGAACGCACGTATGTGATGCGCCGTATGGTAGCGCCACAACAGCCCAAACGCCGCCATTCGGCTCAATGCCGTAGCCCACGCCGCACCCGCCACGCCCAATGCGGGAAAGCCGAAATGCCCGAATATGAGGATGTAGTTGCCGCAGAGGTTCATGACATTCGCAATCACGTTCACCGCCATCGGTGCCACCACCTTGTCCGCACTGCGCAACGATGCGGACAAAGTAAGCGACATCGCCTGAAAGAATGACAGCGACCCCGTAATGCGCAGATACACCGCCCCCTCCGGCATCAGTTCCTCGCGCAGCCCCATCACGCGCAAAATCTCCTCCGAAAATCCCCACAGCACGAAACTCATCAAAAGGCTTATCGCAGTGTTGATAACGAGTGCCATGCCCACTATTTGATGGAAGCGGCGCGTTTCACCCGCGCCGTGGTATTGCGCGCACAATATCGCCGCCCCCATCGACACGAACTGGTATACGAGGAACACCAACCCTATCAACTGGTTATCCAGCCCCACTGCGGCAACGGCTCCATCCCCGCAGCGCGACAGCATGAGAGTGTCGATGCACCACACAAGCATCACGAGCGCGAGATCGAAGAACAGCGGCAGCGAAAGTTTCCGCAGTTGTTTTCGCAGATCGACCATACACGCCAGAACCGCGCAATACCGGCTTGCGGCATTTCGCGGTTCAAAATGCCGCTACTTCAGCATGAGGTTTGTAAGGAGCTTCGCAAAACGCGCCGGATCCGGCACCGGCGAACCTTCCGCCACCAGCGCCTGCGCGTAGAGAAGTTCCACCGCATCGTTGCGCTCGGCGGATTCCATCCCCTGCATCTTCACCAC
>JAFVCR010000139.1 GCA_017479035.1 Kiritimatiellia bacterium
CATCGCCCGGTTTGGACGAGCGGGGGTTTTGTATCGGCACGGCGTATGCATGCTGCGCAATGCCACTCATTATGCGCAAGTGCTCCAACATGTCCTTGTCGCTGCAAAAGCCCGCCACTAACGCAATCGGTTGCGGAAGATTTGCCCATCGCACTGCTTCTTTTAGTGCCATCGCGCCGCACGGATTGTGCGCACCATCCACTATGAAAAGCGTCCCGTTGCGGCCTATTTTCTGGCACCGGCCGGGCCATGTCACGGTCTCTAGTCCGCGCACTACCGCATAATCAGGCACTGTTGCGGCGGAGTTCTTCTGCAGAATGTCTATCGTGGCGAGTGCCGTCATGGCGTTCTCGATCTGGAACGAGCCGAACAACGCAAACTTCACCGGCGGCAGGTTGCGCAGCGCGGTTGTCAATACCAACGGCTCGCTGCCACCGCACGAAACACATTCCTCCACGCAGTGGAAAGGCGAAGCATTGAGGCTCGCAGCGCGTGCTATGGCATCGCGGGCGGACGATGGCATGGGCGATGCCACTACGGGCTTCCTCGGTTTGATTATCCCGGCCTTCTCCTCCGCAATCTCCGCATAGGTGTTGCCTAGCCACTCGCAATGATCAAGCCCTATGCGCGTTATGACGCTTGCGAGCACGTCCTCCGGCTCTATCGCATTGGTAGCGTCAAGTCGTCCGCCAAGTCCCGTTTCAAGTATCACGAAGTCTGGTTTTGTCCGCGCAAACAGCACAAACGCTATCGCCGTAAGGCTCTCGAAGAACGTTGCCTCCACTTTGCAGTCGCGCTCGATGCGCTCTATCGCAGGGAATACCGCCTGCGCAGCATCGTCCAGTGCGGCATCGTCCACAGGTACTCCGTTTATGAAAAACCTCTCGTTCACGGAGACGAGATGCGGAGACGTGTAGCGGCACGTTTTGTAGTCCGCCGCGCGTAATATCGCATCTATTATCGCGCAGGTCGCGCCTTTGCCGTTCGTCCCGGCCACATGGATGTATCGCAAGCCCTTGTGCGGATTGCCGAGTGCCTCCAGTATCATCAATATGGTTCCTAGCCCCGGCCTCATACCGAAGCGCCGGCGCTCCATCAGTTTCGCAAGGAATCCATCGCAGCGCATCATTTCCGCCCCAGCCGTTCGCCGGCGTATTTTTCTTCGCGCAGAGGCCGCCACCACCAGTCATTGGCAAGATACCACTTCACCGTGTCGGCAAGCCCAGTTGAAAATGTCCATTTCGCCTTCCAGCCAAGTTCGCGCTGGAGTTTGCCGGAATCGATGGCATACCGCGCATCGTGGCCGGGTCTGTCCGCCACAAATGTTATCAACTCCGCATACGCCTTGCCGTTGGCTCGCGGCTTGAGCTCGTCAAGCGTGGCGCAAATCGCCTGCACCACCTCAAGGTTCGTGCGTTCGTTGTGCCCGCCCACGTTATACGTCTCGCCCGCAACGCCGCGTTCGTTCACCGCCAGCAACGCCGCCACGTGGTCGTCCACATGCAACCAATCTCGTACGTTCGCGCCCGTGCCGTACACCGGCAGTGGCTTGCCGTCCAGCGCGTTCAAGATGGCAAGCGGAATCAATTTTTCCGGGAAATGGTAGGGACCGTAGTTGTTCGAGCAGTTCGTAACCAGCACCGGCAATCCGAACGTGTCGTGCCATGCCCGCACAAGATGGTCGGATGCCGCTTTGGATGCTGAATACGGCGAATGCGGTTTATACGGTGTCTCCTCCGTAAAATACCCATCCGCGCCAAGTGCGCCGAACACCTCGTCCGTCGAAATATGCTGGAAACGGAATTTATCCTTCTTGCCGTCCGGCAGCGTGCGCCAATATGCAAGTGCGGCATCCAGCAGCGTGGCAGTTCCCGTCACATTGGTGCGGATGAATGCAGCCGGGCCATCTATCGAGCGGTCCACGTGAGATTCGGCGGCCAGATGAAATACCGTGTCGGGACGGAATGCGGCAAACGCCTCCGCCATTGCGGCCGCATCGCAGATGTCCGCCTTGAGAAAACGGAATCGGTCGGAAGCCTCCACCTCCGCCAGGCTCGAAAGATTGCCGGCGTATGTCAAAGCATCTATTACAAGCACCTCTGCCTGCGTTTCTTTTATCAGATGCCGCGTCAGCGCGGAGCCTATGAACCCCGCACCGCCAGTCACTATGCAGCGTTTGTTGTACATGGTACACATTCTAGCATAAACCGCGCCGCCTTGCAATAGTGCCAAATCGTCCCAATACAGGATTTTGGCGAAATTTGTTTGCACAGAGCCTCGGATTCCTATTTCTTCTCGCTCGTGAAACATCCCGCTATCGCCGCCAGGCCGTGCGGGTTCCGGGCGGACGCAGCGGCTTGCCCCATCCGCCGTACATGTCTCCGCGCGGCTTGCCATATTGCATTCCCGGCGGTGGCGGCGGCGTACGGAAAAAGCGTTCGCTGTAGAGATCGGGAGGGACGTCGCGCAAAAACGGCGAATCGTCGCACGGCATCACTCCCCCCTCCGGTGTTTTACGCACTCGCGGCGAACAAATATAGAGCAGGTCTTTCGCGCGCGTCACTGCCACATAGAATAGCCGTCTTTCTTCGTCGAGGTTTCCCTCTTCCACGGAACGCGCCGCAGGAAATAGTTTGTCCGTAACCCACGGCAGTATCACCACGGGCCATTCCATTCCCTTTGCCTGATGGACGGTGGTCAAATGCGCGTGGTCTGCAGGGAGGCCGGCCTTGCCGTGTGCATCCAGATTAGTCATCAGCGCAACCTCTGCAAGAAACCCGCGCAGGCGGGCAGC
>JAFVCR010000140.1 GCA_017479035.1 Kiritimatiellia bacterium
AATGTAAACCCTGTGCCACTCTGTCGCAGTCAGGACCTCGTGACACATTCCCCGGCACAACATGTGTCCCGTACGATAATCAACGCAAATCAGATTTGAAAGATTTTATATTGAGACCGTATGCGTTTTTTGCTATAATACCGCCATGCTGTTTTCGTATTCGTACAGGACTTCCAACGGCGAAAAGCACGAGGGATCGGTCAAGGCGCGTTCGAAAGAGCGCGCCTACGCGCTTTTGAACGCCAAGGGGATACGTCCGATACGGGTTGAACCGGTGCCGCTCACACCGGCGCAGAAATTAGTGCGCATGCTGGCGTGGTGCTGCGGGGCGGCGGCGGTGTGTGCGGGAGCGGCGGCGATTGTCGTGTTCAGTGCGTTGATGGGGCGCAAGAGCGCGCCGCAGAACGTTGTGGCGGTGGTGGAAGTGGAAGCGGGGAAGACCAACATCGTGGCGTCGTCAGAGATAGCGGTGCCGGAGAAGACCAATGCCGGGGTGTCGAGCGAGGTGCTGGCGATTTCCAACGGCAAGGTGCGGCGCGGAAGGATTGCTAAACCGCTTGCCAGGCAGTCGATACGGGGAGATCGCGCGAGGCTTGACAAAGCGTTGCCGGGGTTGTTTGCGCATCCGGCGGAGACATTCCTTGCGGCGTTTGCGGAGCCGGGGCGCAAGGCAACGGCGACAAATGCGACGGAAGAGATTCTGGCGGATTTCGCGGTGGCGGTCAAGGAACCGATACTGGTGTACGAGGACGAATTGACCGAGTGCGTGGATTTGAAAAGAATCGTTGCCGGCATGAAGCGCGAGGCGGCGGAGTTCCTGGCGGCGGGCGGGACGGCGGCGGAGTATGTGGACGAGCTGGCAAAGCGTCAGGAAGAGGGTGTGGCGTATCGTGCGAAAGCGGCGGAAAAACTTGATGAATTTATCCGGACGGATCCGAAGGCGGAGGTTCTGCACGATGCGTGGATCAAGACAAACGCCGCACTCGAAAGCTGGGGCATGGCACCGTTGCCGAAACCGCCCACGCTGCGGGACTATCAAGTAGAATTGGAATTTGACGAATAGGCGCGGAGTTCTCGCACTCTGCGTTTCAAGGAGGCCGCGAGAAATGAAAACGCCACGATTCCCGACTATCGACGAACTGCTCTCCATCTATCCGCGCATTGCGGCGTTGGAACGAATGAAGAGCAACACTCCCTGCGTATCGACGGTGCGCAACAATATCACCGCCATGACGAGGATTGTCACCTGCCTGGAGGCGATTCTCGAAATACGCATTCGCAACGAACCGATTACTTGCTTGACGGCGCACCGGCTTAATCTGTTCCTCACGCATGCGGCGCAGTTCGGGCTCGGCGGCGAATCGGCCTGGTCGTATGTCCAGCATCTGCGCGGACTCGTTGCGCGGTGGACACGCGGCTACTTCGAGGAGATCGGCTTCAAAATGCAGTCGTTTTCTTTGCCGTCCCGGCCGCGCCGGAAAGCCCGCTACTCGCGTCCCGAACGTTCAACACTCCGCTCTGTGCGCGATTGGTACGAATCGCTGGCGATCCGTTCCGACAAACGCGAATGGCTGGCGGCGACACTCATGTTAGAGTTCGCAATGCGCAATAGCGATGTCCGGCGGCTCAAATGGTCGGATTTCCGCGAGCGCGATGGAGGGATGGTGCTTTGCTATACGCCGCACAAGACGGCGCTTTCCAGCGGACGCATCGTGGCCTGGCCCGTTCATCCCAGAATCTGGAGCCAGATGTGCCGCGCCCGCGAGTTGATCGGCGACAGACTCGGCACGCACTTTCATGGATACGTAATCCCCGCCGCCGCCGAAGTTTTCATCCGCCTCAATCGCGATATCCGCGACAATCACTTCTTCTCCAACACCAACAAAGCGTTATACGAATTGCGCAAGATCTGCATCGACCACGTCTATCAAAGTTTCGGAGCCGAAGCCGCATCCGCAATTTCTGGTGATGACATCCGCACCGTCACCCAATACTATGCCGACCCTTCTGCAGTGACCGTCCGCGACCTCCGCATCGTCGATTTGCTCTGACACACTAGTGTGCTAAAGTGCCATAGTGGCACAGGGTTTACATTTTCCGGCGGGAAATCCGTATCTGCCTCCCTACGGAGACGGGAAAATGAAAAAACTGATGGTTTTGGGCGCATTGAGCGCAATTGCAGGAGGCGTGCTTGCCGCTTCAAGCGGTATTGTGGGCTACAACACTTTCGATTTGAAACAGAGTCAGAAGACCCTCAAGGCAAACAATTTCGTCACCACATCCGGCGCCGGCATCGACCTCGCCACCATCGTCCCCAAAGACGGCGGCGAGGTGGCAGAGAGCGACGGCGTAAGGATTTGGTGGTGGGACACAACCAAGGGCAACCAGTATGCCGTATGGAGCGAATACTGCTACAACCCCGAAGACCCTAACGCAGATGGCGACGGCTATGTTGTCTTCGAGGAACCTGAAGATTTCGTGTGGACAGATACGGATGAAGACTATCCGAGAACGATAACCAAACCCTTCTCCGCGGGCGAAGGCTTCTTTGTCCAGCCCACGGCTGCGCGTCCCTCCCACACATTCTCCGGCGCGGTGCTTGGCAGCGACAATACCGAAGACCCCTACCGCACGGTTGCGCTGACGCAGAGTCAGAAGAAACTTATTGCAAGCCCCTTCCCCCAGGCTTTCGACTTGAGCTCCCTCGTCCCCTTCGACGGCACGCAGGTGGCAGAGAGCGACGGCGTGAAGATTTGGTGGTGGGATACGGCCAAAGGCAACCAGTATGCCGTATGGAGCGAATACTACTATGATCCCGAAGATCCGAATGCTGATGACGACGGCTATGTTGTCTTCGAGAATCCCGAAGATTTCGTGTGGACAGATACGGATGAATACTATCCGAAGCCTGTGATCAAAACCTTCGCCGCAGGAGAAGGCTTCTTCGTCCAGCCTACCGCCGCGAATCCCGTCTTGGCATTCCCCAACCCGTTCTACAAAGGCGAGTGAGTGGGGAGTAGGGTGTAGTGAGGTGATGTGAGTGGTGCTGTGGATGGTGCTTGGGTAAGTGGTGCTGTGGATGGTGCTATGGCGAGTGAACGGTACAGTGGAAGTGGTGTGGAGGTGCTGTGGGGACGCGGGCG
>JAFVCR010000141.1 GCA_017479035.1 Kiritimatiellia bacterium
TATCCTGTTGCCGCCGGGGAGCATGGGCCATTTTCCGGGATAGTCCCGTCCGGTGCAACTTGCGCTTCTTCTTTCGCAACCCACGGCCCGCCCGACTGCGACCATCCCGGGCAGTTGAAAAGCCCCATTTCTATATCCAGTTCTCCCGCTCTCTTCAGCGCAGTGCGCAAACACCTCCACCATTGCTCCGACATGAATGCGTTGCTCCCGAATTCCTGCCCCTCCCAAGGATTGTCGAAACGCGTGCGGTTGCGGATGTCGGTTGCAAGAAAGGCTCTCGCAATGCCGTTGGTCTTCATCCATTCGAGATCCTTCTTCACCCCTTCTTCGTCCACGCGCTCGTTCACCCAATAGTAGTAGCAGCCCACCTTGACGCTCTCCGGCGGCGCGAGGAAATCCTCGTACAACCCCGCCCGCGCCGCCAGCGTCAGCACGGCAAAACACAAACCCAATACGGCAAACTTCTTCATGCCGGCATTTTACCACACGCCAGAGGGATTGTCAAATGCCGTTTGCAGTTTGTAAAATGCAATCAACGCAGAGGCGCAAAGATGCAGAGAGACACGAGTGAAGAGGCGAGTGTGTACTGTGGGGACGCGGGCGTCTCGCCCGCGGAGGGTTTGCCGTTTGCAGTTTGCAGTTTGAAGTTTGCAGTTTGCAGTTTTTTGTAGCAATGTTCACCCCCGCTGTGTACTGTGGGGACGCGGGCGTCTCGCCCGCGGTGGGTTTGCAGTGTGCAGTTTGCAGTGTGCAGTGTGCAGTTTGCAGTTTGCAGTTCTTTGTAGCAATGTTCTCCCCCACCGTACACACTCACACATTCACTCGTGTCTCTCGAATCTCTGCGTCTCTGCATCTCTGCGCCTCTGCGTTGATTGCATTAACGCAACCCTCCGCAAACCACCGCGGGCGAGACGCCCGCGTCCCCACAGTACACAGTGGAGGGTGGACGTTGCTACCAAAAACTGCAAACTGCAAACTGCACACTGCAAACTACTGACTGCGGGCGAGACGCCCGCGTCCCCACAGTACACACTCTCTCGAATCTCTGCGCCTCTGCGTTGGGTGTGCCGGTGCGCCGCAGATGCGGCGCACTATTCTTCAAGTGCCACATCTATCTTGAAAAAGCGGTGCCGCTCGCGGTCGGCCTCCTGCCATTCGCCTTCGAGCGTCTCTTTGCCGAACGTCCTGTAGATCCGCGCATCTCCAAGATCTGGATCCGGCGTGACCACCGGCAGCCCGTCCGCGTCCATTTCTATGTTCGCCTTGAAAACGCTTGCCGGATCGTTGGGGTCGAGTCCGCAGATGTATTCGTCGCGCACTGTCATAGGCGAGCCGTCCATCTGGCGTTTGGCGCAAGGGCCTTGATCCGTCTCGAATGCCGCGCGTTCGGCGGCGGTGGGAATGTCGCTTGCTATGAGAGTGTATTTCTTGAGCCACCGCCAGTAGTCGGACGATGCGGCAGCTTCCGTTCTGCCGTTCGATACGCCTGCGGTGAAGTCGATTCCCTCCGGGGACGATTTGTACGAGTATTCGCCCGCCGGCAGCCACAGGTGCACCGCGCCGGACGAATCCGCCACGATGCGATCTTGTCCGTAGCCTTCCGGCAACCCCGCAAAAACGTATCTCCCGGCCGGCATCAGATTCGGCGTGATTGTGCGATAGACTCTTTCCGTCTTGTTCGAGACCGGCATCATTCCCGTGACGTACCCATTGGCAAGGGAGGTCGAGCCGCCGGCGATGTACAGGCGGTGCAGAAGGCTGCTTGTACTCCCAGCGCCGCGTCCGATGTCTGAAGTCGTGCCGTCGCCATTGCCGCCTGTCGCCCAAACCGTGCCGCCGTAATTGAAGAAGTGCCCGGAAGAACCCTTGTAGCCGCCGCCGATGCCCGCCGCGCCGGTCCCGCCGCGCGCCGTAACGAGCGCATCGTACACGTCCACGCGCCCTAGCGTGCCGCCGCTACCGCCGCCGATGCCCGCGCCATTGTAGCCGCCGGTCGCTTCGATGTTGCCGCCGAGTATCTTGACAGTCCCCGCGTCGTTGTCCGAGATCGTGAGCAGTCCCTTGTCGTAGCCGCCGCCGATGCCCGCCGCGTATTTCCCGCTCATGCACGTCAACCGCGCATCGTCGCTTCCGGAAATCGTGAGCGTCACGCCGCTTTTCACGTAAATTGCCGGGCGGCTCTTCTTGTCGGAATAAGCCGTGCTTACCAGAGTGTTCGTGCCGGAAATCGCCATTTTCACGTCCGTTAAGCCGCAGTCGAACGCGCCGTAGTCTTCGTCCGCAGAGCGGATGTTAAGGTCGGAAATGACGACTTTGCAGGAATCCCATTTGTCGGAGGTGACGGCGCAGCGGACGGGCGTAGTGCCTGTGCCGCTGATTGTGTAGGGCCCGCCGCCGCGCAACACGATGCGTCCCTTCGTCACGCGCCAGTACGTGGCCTCGCCCGCCGATTCGTGGCTCGAATGCTTGGAGGTGTCTATACCGTTCACGTAGATTGCGCTTGAAAGATCGATCTCGTCTGTTTCCACCTCGTTCCAGAACTGCATCGTTTCGCCGTTCGCGGAAAAGTCGAAGATATTGATTTTCGCAGCCGTGCCGTCTTTCCATCTGGCGCACGGCGTGGAGGATGCATTGAACTGGTTGGCGTAGCCTTCCGCAGGATTGCCCTCGTACCATGTGTCTGTAGCGTCCCCGTTCCAATGGCCTTTCACAGCGCGCTCGATTTCGTAGAGGCCGTCGGCCTGTTCCACGGAGACTTCATACGAAAGGCGGTTTGCGGAGTAGCCCGTGAAGACGGATTTTGTGGTCTTCGCGCCGGTGGTGTTGTCTCCCGCCTCGTCGCAGCGGTATATCACTATGCCGGAGCCGAGAAGGTTAACGTCCGTGCCGGTCGCCTGGCGGTTTTCGATGAGGTAGTATTGCTTCTTGTCCGTAGGATGCGGAAATTTCCACACGTCTTGCAAATCGGCCTTAACGCTCACCCACCCGGAGGCGGACGGCAATGTTTTGGGCTCCACCCATCCCGCCGCTGCTCGGAGATATGCGGAGAAGTTCTGCGGGTGGCAGTCGTCCGTGCGGCCGCACATCAAGCACCAGTTTCCTACGCCGTTGCCAAACCCCGTGTAGGCGTAGAGGTCGGGGAAGTCGCATATCATATGCCCCGATTCATGGCAGAACGTATGTATCGTGGGCGACGACGTGACAGGCGAAATCTGGTAACTGTAGAAATTGCACTTCTTCCCGCCAATCGTCACGTAGCAGTTTTTGTATTGCGACGATGTCAGGAAGTATTGGTGCGCCCACAGCCCGTAGCTCCACGTGCTTGCCTCTTCGCCAGCGAAAAGGACATTCAGCGCAAGTATTTCGCCGTCCGCGTTCGCCGTGGCCTTCTCCAGCAGCGGACGGAACTCGCTCTCGTATCGCGCATCGCTTTTCATCGCCGCGAGTGCATCGCCTATCAGCCGCCGCCCGCAGGTGCCGCTCGAAGTTTTTGTGTCGTCGTACCAAGCCCTTGCATACGGCACTTTTACCCAGCCGATGACGGCGTTCGTGTAATCGACGTGGCCGCTCGTAGCGTTCTTGTAGTATGTGCGTACGGACGATGCGTTGCCGTATTTCGTGAAATCGTCTCCGTTGACGAGTGCGTCCAGATCTTCCTTCGTCACGCCAGGATGCACGGCGTTTGCAAGCGTGTTGGTCTCGTTGCCGTCCTCGTCGAACATCGGGAAATCCACAAGCAGCGTCACGCCTGTGATTGTTCCTGTGGTTTTCGTTTTCGGCGGGGCTTTGCGCGGCGCATCGGCGGATGCGGCGTTCTTGAGGTTCGCCCAGCGTTGGGCAAGGCCTGTTTCTTCCGCCTTTTCGCGCAGCCTCTCCCGCGCGGCCTCAGCCGTTGCGGCGCTCGTGTCGGCAAGATGTTTTTCGATGCCGGCCGGTGCGCCCTCGCCGAGCTGTTTCAGGCTTTGGACAAGTGCGCCGTCCTGCGCGGGCATGGCATATACGTAGTTGCCGAGCGCGGGATTGTAGATTATCGTGTAGCCGTCGGCATCCTCGAAGTGCGCGTTGTATTCGTCGCCCTCGCCCCAGATGCGCACCGCGCGCCCATCGGCAAGGCGATGGTTGAACCATCTCGCAAACGGCGCGGCGGCGGCGTAGTTAACTGCCATGCCCGCAACCATATATAGAATAAAACGTTTCATATATAACTCCTCTATATTATGCCGGCTTCACTCTTCAATCACGGCGCGGAAAAAGAGCGTCTTCTCCATCGGCGCGGTGAAGCGCAGGAAAAGTTCTCCCTCGTCCGTGCGGGACGTGTCTACTTCAGCCGCCACTTAGTCTGCGGAGCCATCCATCTTTGCAAGGTCGTTCGCGTAGATAATCTTGAACTTGCCCTCCGCCGCGCTCGCAGCCACCCACGCATCGAAATCCACATCCTCCGCCAATTCTATGCGAAAGCCGCCGGACAAAGTAATCGTCTTTGCCGCTTCGTTGGAATCGATTGCGAGATCGTTGCACACCACATGTGCTTCGCCCGTTTTCTCGTCCACCTTCAACGCGCTCGCGCCGGCCACGACCGCCGCAGCACCGCCAAGCGTCGCTTTCAGAGTGCCTTCCGCCGCCACGGAAGAAGAGACACTCGCCTCACCCGCGAAATCCCGCGCCGCCACGCGGAAGCCGATGTAGTTCTGGCCGGAGGTCAATGTGTCCGTATTCGCCTGTGCCCACGCCCGGCGGCGCGCAGAACGCAAATTGCCGTCGCTCGCGGAACTTTTGAACTCGCCGCCGCGATAGACGCGGTATGGAGTAGTGAACGAGCTTTCTATGCCGGTAGGGTCGGTTGCGGCACTCGAGCCCAAGTCTGCGGCATCGGCAGTGCGCGTAGTGGACATATCATGGCACCATTCGGCTACATTCCCATGCATATCGTAGAGTCCCCAGGCATTGGGTTCTTTCGAGCCGGCGACGGCCGTCGCGGTCGTGCCGTAGACCGCGATGGCATCGAGGTCGCTGGCGTATGCCCCCGTAGTCCCGGCGCGGCAGGCGTATTCCCACTCGGCTTCGGTCGGGAGGTTGAGGCCGAGGGCGGCGCCGGTGCGCGAGCGGAGCGTTCCGATGAACGATGCCCCGGTCGCGCTCGTGGCACCGGAGGAGATGAGAGCGCCTTTGAGATCTGCCCATGCAACAGTTTCTACAGGACGCGTCGCGCCGGAGAAAGCGCACGAGGGATCAGTCCCCTTCACGGCCGCCCACTGCCCCTGCGTGAACTCGAAAACACCAATCCAATATGGCTGCGTGAGCGTGACTTGATGCTGCGTCTCGTTGTCCTTACGCCCCAGA
>JAFVCR010000142.1 GCA_017479035.1 Kiritimatiellia bacterium
CTTTTCGACGCGTGCCTCTTCGAGTATCCCGTGAACAAAATTTACTCCCGCTCGTTTCTTGCCGCCAATGCGATACGCTTCACACCGTCTGTATGCCCTGGCGAAGACACGCTGTTCAATCTCTCGTGCGTGCTTGCCGGCGCGCGCTGGCGGACTGTTCCCATATGCGGCTACATATACTACAGGATGGACGGCACGAGCCTGTCGCGCCATCTGCCACACGCCGCCGCATCGCGCCGCGCCGTGGCGGAAGCGTGGGGACGCTACATCGCGGCGAATCCATCCGCAGCAGGTCTTTTCCCTGATGCCGCCCGCTGCACGGAGGCCGACATGGTGCGCGTGGAATGGAGCAACATCTGGCGGCGCAATTCGCCCGTTTCTATTGCGGGGCGTTGGCGTTTCGCACGCGCAAACAAATCCGTGCTGGGCAATCCGCTTGCGGCGTTCTGCAAAAAGGCATCGCGCACGTTCCTGCGCAACGTCCCGGGCGTTCTGCCGCTGCGCCGCCGCCACATACAACGGCTCTATCCTAACGTGCGCCGCATGGGCGATGTTGAATTTGACACCTTGCGGGGGATTTGATATACTTTTCGCCAATGGCAAGAGACTGTATTTGCATGATCGGCGGAGGAATGCACTCGTTCATGGGTGCCATCCACCGCGCGGCAATAGAAAAAGCGGGGTTGCGCCTCGCTTGTGGGGTTTTCGGCTCCACGCGCCAGTCTTCATACGATTCCGCCCGCGAATACGGGCTTTCTGGCGATGCGGTGATGGGGCAGTATCGCGACATCCTCCGCCGCCAAGGGCGCCTCAAGGGCGATGCCAAAGCACTCTTTGCCACCGTGCTCGCGCCAAACGTGCTGCACTATCCCGTTACAATGGCCGCGATGGACAACGGCCTTGGCGTTCTTTGCGAAAAACCTTTCACCTGCACGCTGGACGAAGCGCTAAATCTCGCACGCAAGCAGAGGGCTCTGGGGCTGCCGTATCGCATCGCAATGGTCTACCCGGCGTATTCGCAACTGGTGAAGGCGCGCAAACTAATCCGCGATGGCGCGTTGGGCACGTTGAGGCGTTTCGACGTATGCCTCCAGCAGGGGTGGATGGCGCGGCGCGTGGAGAATCAGGGCGTGCGCAGCGCAATGTGGCGCACGGAAAAGGCGCACAGCGGCAAGGGCGGCGTGATAACCGAAATGTCGTGCCACTGCCAGTTTGCGCTGGAATGGGTGACGGGGCTTGAAATAGAAAGCGTCTGCGCCGTGGCGAAAGCCGTAGTGCCGGGGCGCATGGTGGCGGATGACGCGGCGGTGTTCGTGAAAACCGCTTCCGCGCCCGCAGGAGTTTTCCGCATGAGCACCGTGGCGGTGGGCCACACGGAAGGGTTGAGTTTCGAGATAACAGGGGACGCGGCGGCGATGTTCTGGCGGCAGGACCGCCCAGGCGAACTGCGTATCGTGGAAAACGACGGCACGGAGAGGATTTTGAAAGACCGTTCCCTTTCCGGCGAAGGCGAAAGCGCACTCGTCCCGTTCGGCGCAAATGCGGCGTACGTGGAGGCGTTGAGCCGCGTCTATAGCGATTTCAGAGACGAAATAAACGGAACAACGAAGAAGATTCGCAAGTCGGGCGAGCGCATTCTCGGCATGACGATTGAGGAAGGCGTGAGGTCGGTTGCGGTGGCCGAAGCGATTGAAAGAAGCGCGGCGGAGACGGATGGCGCATCCAAATGGGTGCAGGTGGAAAGGACTGGAATATGAATTGGAAAATTGCAGCAGCGGCGGCGATAGGCGTGGTGTTGGGTGCGGCCGGAGGCTTTGCGGCGGGCGCGAGAGGTGAGGCGAAAAGCGCAGATGAGGAAGTGAAAGCACCGCCGCCGCAGGTGCAGCCCGCAGCGAACCGGCAGCGCAGGCCGCGCCGCAGCGAAAACGCTTTCCCCGTGCAGCAGCAAGCGGCTGCGGATGAAGCGGCTGTGCCTACTGTGCAGGATGAAGTGCGCGAGGAACGCCGCCAAGGCCGCAGGGGCGAGCGCCGCCGCATGGGGCCGCCCACCGAAGAAGAACTCGAGCAGATGAAAACCGAAGACCCCGAACGCTACGTGCAGACAACCAACCGCATGGCGCAGTTCCGCAGAGGGATGGAGCGCATGCGCGAGCGCGAGGAGAAGTCGAAGAGCATCATCACGAGCGTCGATGCATCGCTGCTCTCGCCGGAGCAGAGGGAAGTCCATGAACATTATCAGGAACTTCTTGCCGAACGCGATGCATTGCGCGATGCGTTCGAGACGAATGACCCGAATCTCACCGATGAAGAACGCCGCCAGAATTTCGACCGCATGGGCGAGTTGCTTGGCGAAATACGCAACATCGAACGTCAGGAGCAGGAGAATTTGCTTTCAGCGGCAATATCCGGAATGGGGCTTGCGGAGGAGGATGCTGCGGATCTTCTCGATACGGTGAAAGCGGTGGTCGAGGCTACGAGCGGCGATTTCCGTCCGCCGTTCAGGCCCAGCGGCGGCGGCAGAGGCGGCCCTCGCGGCGGCGGGCGCAGGTAGGAGATTGCATCGAGTGCTATTTCCCGGAGGTTTGACATGGACGAAAAAAACAAAGAGCCAGAACCCGATTTTTCCAACAGCGCGTATCTTTTCCCGCCGATACACCCGGAAGGTGTCAAATTCGGCATGATTGCGGTTTTCATTGCGCTTGCCGTTGCCGTGGCGGCGTGGTGGTTGCCGTGGCTTTCGGGGCTTGTGATGCCGCTATTGCTGCTGGCGTATGGAGTGTTCCTGTTTTTCCGCAATCCCGAGCGCTACCCGCCGGAGGACGAAAACGCGATTTTGTCTCCGGCGGACGGGCGAGTGTGCCTTGTGCAGGAGGTGCCGCTGCCGGAGGAACTCGGCGAGGATCAAGCGAAGAAATACTGGCGTGTGAGCGTGTTCATGAGCGTTTTCAACGTCCATGTAAACCGCATGCCCACGGCGGGTGAGATTGTGAAGAAGGTGTATGTTCCGGGCAAGTTTTTGAATGCTTCGCTGGACAAGGCCTCGAAGGACAACGAACGCTGCAACTATCTTGTGAAGGCCGCAAACGGCGCAATCTACGGAGTAACGCAGATTGCAGGCCTCGTGGCGCGGCGCATCGTGCCGTTCGTGGACGAGGGCGCGAAACTCGAACGCGCGGAACGTTTCGGGCTGATACGTTTCGGCTCGCGGCTGGACGTATATCTCCCCGAAGGAGTGAAGCCCGCAGTGCGCATAGGGCAGATCATGGTTGCCGGAGAGACGGTGCTCGGCAGATTCTAAAGGAGCGTTTACATGTCTAAATTCAGGCTGCGCGGCAGACGCAAACGCACAAAGGGGGAGGCGAAGCGCGACAGGATTCCGGTGCGCGCGATAATCCCGAACATGGTGACATCGCTGGCGGCGTGCGCGGGTATAACGTCAATATCGCTTGCCAGCGAAGGACGTTTCACCTCCGCATTGGGGGCATTGCTCGTGGCTTGCATTTGCGATGGCATGGACGGGCGCATAGCGAGGCTTTTGAAGGCATCCAGCAAACTCGGCGCGGAACTGGACTCGCTTGCCGACTTTGTGAATTTTGGCGTGGCACCGGCGATGTTCATGTTCTTCTGGCTCACGGGCGGGCCCGCGCATACGATAGGCGGCGAAGCCGTGGCGCAGCAGACGGTGCGGCTTGTCCTCGGGAGCGCTCTTTTCTATGCGTTGTGCGACTGCTTCCGGCTTGCGCGCTTCAATACGATGCTCGAGCAGCCGCCGGTGCCGTATTGGAAAAACTATTTCACCGGCGTGCCGGCACCGGGAGGATGCTGGATGGTGCTTTCGCCCGCGATGCTTGCGATTTCTCTCGATGCGAAGGGGCGTTTCCCCATGCTGGCGGCGTTTCTCCAAAATCCGTATTTCGGCATGGCAATGCTGCTTTTCGTGGGTTCGCTGATGGCAAGCCGCATACCTACGATTTCGCTTAAAAGCCTGCACATCCCCAAGAAAGCACTGCGGCCGCTGATGGCGGCGATCCTCCTTGCGATAGCGTTTTTGTGGGTGAACACGTGGCTGACGCTTGCGGTGGTGGGCATTGGATACATCGCATCCGTTCCGCTCACGGCATGGTGTTTTGCCCGCACGCGCGAGCGATACTTAAAATCCAATCCGTCCGGCGCGTGCGCAAGTGCATGAACAAGCCCTGCGAGCTTTGCCCGCGCAGATGCGGCGCGATGCGCGGCGAAGGCGAAACAGGCTTCTGCCGTGCAGGAAATGCGCCGCGCATATTCCGTTGGGGGCCGCACTTCGGCGAAGAGCCTCCGTTGGTGAATGCCGGCGGCAGCGGGGCGATATTCTTCAGCCGGTGCACGATGCGCTGCTGCTATTGCCAGAACTCGCCGTGGAGCTGGCGCGGAGAAGGGGAGGATGTCTCCATCGAACGTTTGCGCGAAATGATGCGCGTTCTGGCGGAAGACAAAAAATGCGCCAATTGGAACATGGTATCGCCCACGCCATATCTGCCGTTCATACGCGAAGCCGCACATCCGCTGCTGCGCGAAGGCATCCGGCTGCCGTTCGTGTTCAACACAAGCGGATACGAGCGGCGCGAAACGCTTGAAGAATATGCGGAGTTCGCGGACGTGGCGTTGTGCGATTTGCGATATTCGCAAAACGAAACAGCCATCGCCGCATCCGCCGCGCCGGGGTATGTGGAGGCCGGGCGCGATACGATGAAATGGTTTGCAAATCGCTTGGGGGACGGCCTTGCGCTCGATGCCAACGGCCTTGCCGCGCGCGGCGTGATATGCCGCATTCTCGTGTTGCCCGGCCATGCGGACGAGGCGATTGAGAACCTTGCCTGGATTGCCACGGAGATTTCCTCAAACGTGCATGTTTCGGTGATGAGCCAGTACACGCCGGCGTTCCGCGCCAAGGAAATCGCGCCGTGGAACCGCACCGTGAGCGAAGACGAATACAACGAAGTGGCAGAGGCCGCAGCGGATTTCGGTTTTGCAAACGGTTGGGTGCAGGGATTCGATTCGAACCATGCGGATGCCGCGCTGCTGGGTGAGAATATGTCCCCCGGCGAGGGCGCGGTGGGAGAAAGGACGGAAAATCTGCCATGAAGGACTTTGGATTCTATCTTGTAATGACGAACCCCGCAGTGGGCTACGAAAAATGCGCAGAGGCGGCGGTGAAGGCCGGTGTGAAAATGCTGCAGCTGCGTATGAAGCACGTGGATGAGAGAGTAGTGGCGCAAACCGCGCTGCGCGTGAAAGCCATAACGGACGGCACGGAAACGAATTTTATATTGAACGATTCTCCGCAGCTCGCAGCGGACACAGGTGCGGACGGAGTGCATGTGGGGCAGACGGATATGCCGCCTGGCGAAGTGCGCAGGTTATTTCCGCAAATAAAAATAGTGGGGCTTTCCACGCACAACATGGAGCAGATGCGCTCTGCAATTTCGCAGCCGGTGGATTACGTTGGCGTGGGGCCTGTGTACGCAACGCCTACGAAGGACATTCCCGACCCTGTACTTACGCCGGCCGGGGCTGGGGAGATGATTGCCGCCGCACCGTTTCCGGCGGTTGCGATAGGCGGTATAAACCTTGCGAATCTTGCGGAGGTAAAGGCGGCGGGGGCGCGAAATTTTGCAGTGGTGCGCGAGGTGTGCCTGTCGCAAGATCCGTATGCGGCTATACGCCGTTTGCAAGAGGCGTTCGCCAATGCTTGATGAGGCGGAATTCCGTTGCTTGGGTTGCGGCGCGTGCTGTAGGATAAAGGACGGAATCGTCCGCGTGGGCGATGGCGAAATCGCGCGGATAGCGGCATTCCTCGGCATGGACGAAAACAGTTTCATCGAGCGCGAATGCGAAATTGCCCCCGACCGCAAAGGGTTGATGCTGCGCAGCACGGAAGACGGCGCATGCGTATGGCTCACAACGTCCAACCGCTGCCGCATCAATCAAGTGAAGCCGGATCAGTGCCGCACGTTTCCATTCTCGTGGCGCAATCCCGATTCCGGGGAGGTATGCCCGGCATTGGCGCGTGTGTGCGGGTCAGTCGCCGGAGAAAAAGGTTAGAGACTCCACGTCCCGTCCGCCGAGGAGGTTACGGCCGGCCAAATCGGGTAGTTCGATTGCAAAAAGGAGTTTGGCCACGATGCCGCCGAGTTCCTCTATCATGGAACAAGCGGCGGCGGCGGTGCCGCCGGTTGCGAGGAGATCGTCTATTATCACCACTCTTTCACCGGGGGCTACGGCATCGCGGTGCATTTCGATGGTGCCGGAGCCGTATTCGAGAGTGTATTGGCGTGATATGGTAGCGCGCGGGAGTTTGCCGGGTTTGCGGATCGGGATGAATTTCTTGCCGAGCCTCGCCGCCACAGGCGCGCCGAAGATGAATCCGCGCGATTCCAGCGCGGCCACGGAGGCGAACTCCACGCCGTCAAGCGCTGCGCAGAGGAGGTCTATCGAAAGCGCAAACGCATCGGCATCGCCAAGTATGCCTGTGATGTCCCGCCAGACGATTCCTTTTTTGGGAACGTCCGGCACGCTGATGACGTAATCTTCGAGTTTCTTCATGGTGGAGCCATTATACCAAAGTGCGTGGATTGGCGCAATCGCAAATTTCGCAAGCGGTAGACTTGCGAGCAAGCACACGCTTATCCCGGATTTTTTGATGAGGCGGACGGGACGCCCGCGTCCCCACAGGACACAGCGGGGTGGACATTGCTACCAAAAACTACAAACCGCAAAACCTTCCGCGGGCGAGACGCCCGCGTCCCAACAGGACACAGCGGGGTGGACATTGCTACCAAAAACTACAAACCGCAAACCCTCCGCGGGCGAGACGCCCGCGTCCCCACAGTACGCGCTCTCTCGAATCTCTGCGTCTCTGCGTTGATAAAAACTGCACACTGCAAACTGCACACTGCACACTACAAACTGCGGGGGATAAGCGTGCAAGCAAGCATTTGTTGCCAACGCCGCGCGGATATGATATAATCGCGCAGTGCAAAGCAACATGAAAAGCCTGTTAAAAGAAGCGTTCAAGACCTCGCTGCCGGTCATGGCTGCATATTGGTTCATTGGCATGGGATACGGGCTTTACGCGCATGGAGCGGGTGCGGCGTGGTGGTTTCCGCTGGCAACGGCGGCGTTCGTCTACACGGGTTCGGTGGAATTCCTGCTTGCCGCCGCCGCTACGGGTGCGTTCTCGGCGGTGGATACGTTCGCTATGGCGTTTCTGGTGGGGGCGAGGCACATCTTCTATTCCGTTGCCATGCTGGAGCGTTTCGCGGGCGTGCCCTGGAGGAAGAGGTTTTTCATGATATATCTTCTCTCCGACGAAACATTCGCCGTCACACTTCCCAAGCCGGCTGCAATGCCCGGGTTTGCAACTTTCCAGCTTGCCGTGAGCGCGATGGACTGGACGTATTGGGTTACTGGGACGCTTGCGGGCGTATTGCTTGCAGGTTTTCTCGATCCATCGCTCCTCAAGGGCGCGGATTTCATAATGACGGCGATGTTCGCAGCGATTTTCGCCGAGAACTGGTGCAACGAGCGGAACCATTCGGCATCGTGCATAGGGCTTGCGGCGGGGCTTGGCGCGCTTGTCTTGTTTGGCGCGGACGCTTTCATGATCCCCGCAATGCTTGCGATACTCGCACTTCTGGCTGCGGCAAGGAGGCATCTGCCATGACAAGCGGTGAAAGCACGGTCTCCATTGCAATCGCGGCGGCGGCGGTGATTATCACGCGGTTTGCGCCGTTCATGGTGTTCGGCGTGGCGCGGGAGATACCGCAAAGCGTGCGGGACTTCGGCAAATGGCTGGGCCCGGCGGTTTTCGGGCTGCTTGTGATATATTGCTTCAAGGACTGCGGCTCCTTCGATACGTTATGGCCGCGCCTTTTGGCGGCGGCGGCGACAATGGCGGTGCAAATCGCCACGCGCAGCATGATGCTTGCCATGCTCGCCGGCACTGCATTGTATATGATAATTGTAAATTTGTGCTAGAATCCACCCGTTTTTTTGAATCAAACGTGCCGATTGCACGTGGCCGGCTTGGGGTATAGACCTGCCGGCAGTTAATAGCAGCATTCATTTCCAACCGTTTCGCAGAAATTCCAAGGGCTCAAAATAAAAATTCAAGCCCTTGAAATTACCAATTCAAGGGCTTGAAAATAAATTTCAAGAGGTTAAAATAAAAATCCAAGGGCTTAAAATTACCAATTCAAGGGCTTGAAATAAAATTTTAAGCCCTTGAATTTTTAATGGATGTCAGGCACGGCTGCAAAATATGCATTGCAGCGGGGAAAAGTAACGGCCGCAGGGCGCGTGAATGGCAAGGGGTGGAGCGTAACGACAGGTGCTGTGGGGGCGCGGGCGTCTCGCCTACGGCTACAGTGTCGATATTGTTGTCCACCGCGGGCGAGACGCCCGCGTCCCCACAGGAGGCAGACACCGCATATATATGAGGCAGACGATCACAACATGACAAATCTCTGCGTCTTTGCGTCTCTGCGTTGATAGAAACTGCACACTGCAAACTGCAAACTACAAACTGACGTTTGCGGTGATTTTGGTTGCGGGAGGTGGGGAAATTTGGTATAATACAACGCATCATGACAAGGCTTCGCAATCCTGGATTCCGCATGGCGGATGTGCTCTGCAGAGGCGTTTTGGGACGCTCTGTGGCGCGTCGTCCCGCGTGGGGGGGGGGGGGGCTGCGGCACCCTCGCGGAGCGTTCCTCGCGCATTTGCGCCATAGTACAGAGCATTATAGAAGGCATATCCGGTTCCAAGGGATACACGGAATTTCAGCCACGGAATATAAAGCAACCACGAAATACACGAAACGTCCTTCGTATTTCGTGTATTGCGTGTATTTCGTGGTTGTCATATAGATACGGAAGGAAGGTTCTCATGGGAACGAGAATTGGGGCGGCACTGGCGATGCTGGCTACAGGAGTGGCAGCAGCCTCTTCCATCGAGCAGACCGTCACGCTCACGAACGGCTGGAACGCCATCTATGCGAGCGTAGCGCCCGAAGAGAGCGCAGATGAACTCTTTGCCTCGTGGCCCGTGTGGTCGGTTTCGGCCTACAATGCCGATGCGTTCCTCTACACCGCCTCCACAGAAGGCGGGATGACCGGCGAGAGCGTAGTGCGCGCGCCATTCTGGATATGGTCGCGCGAGGCTCCGGCCGCAAGCACGCTCAAACGCCTTCCGGCGGATTCGGTTCTCGTGTGCTTCTCGACCAACTCCCAGCCCTGGACGGTGACGCTGCGCGGCACTCCCGTTGCGCCACGCATCGCCTGGCACGTTTCGGACGACACGTCCAATACGGACTTCCGCAATATGTTCGGCGTTCGCCTTTCGGGGTCTGTGAAGGCAAGCGACTATCTGGCCGGATGTCCCGCAGCCGATGCTTCCTCGCTCTATTACATGAGCGGGCCTTCCGAGGCCGAGCCGCGATTGCGTCCGCTTGCAAGGGGAACTGGCTCGGCGATGTTAAACGACGGGTCGGTGGTTTTTGCGAGGGGGTCTTGCATCAGCGACTGGTCGGGGCCGCTCTACATCATGCCGCGCGTTGGAGTGGACTTTGCCGAGGAAGGCACGTTGGACGAGATTTCAATCCGCAACGACGGAGCCGCGAAAAAGACAGTGAAGATCGACTATTTCGATTCCGCCGACGGCATGGCGCGGCCTGAACTACTTTACCGCGAGTCCTGGGGCGAGACTGCTGCCGCGAATTGGACGGCACTTTATGGGGAACTTTCGCGCACGATTGAAACGGGCGAGACATGGCGCGTAGCTCTTGCGCTAGACCGCACGCGCCTTGCCGGAACGGGCGCGAAAATCGGCGGCATTCTCCGCATCGCCGAAGAGGGCGGCACGAAGAGCATGGCGTGGCTGCCCGTTTCGGCCATTGACGCCAAAAGCGCCACACCCTGGCCGCAGGGGCTTTGGGTTGCGACAATGAAACTCGTGAAAGTCTCATACTACCGCAAGGACGGCGACCGGGTGGACGGCGTGGCATCGGGCGGCGCGATGCCGGTAAAGGTGTTGATTGCGGTCGGCGCGGACGGCAAGGCAAAAC
>JAFVCR010000143.1 GCA_017479035.1 Kiritimatiellia bacterium
GACTACATGATCGTGGATCTCGAAACGTGGAAAGTGACGTACGAGGGCATGTCCCTACAGAAGACCTCCAACGCGAAATACAATACCGATACCTACAAAACCACCAAACTCGTCCTGCGCAAAATCGAAAAAGGCGAATACTGGATCGGCCATTCGCAAGGCTCGTTCAACACATGGGAGGTTTCATACAACACCTACCACGCAGTCAACATGGCAAAGGACTACTACATCGGCGTATTCCCGCTCACCGTTGCGCAATACGAAAAGATTATGAACAACAAGACTTCCTCCGACATGACAATGCCGCACTACTCCTACGCTACGATTCGCGGCACCACTGGCCCCGGCGCGGATCCTTCCAGCACGTGCGTCCTCGGCAAACTTACCGAGAATACCAAAGCCTATCTCAACGGAGGAAACTTCGACCTGCCAACCATCTCCATGTGGGAAGTGGCGGCGCGTTCCGGCGGACTTTGCAAGACCCACTATCTCTGCGGCGATACGCTGACGAACATGGACAAGTGGGCCGCGTCGTCGAACTCCGCGATAGTGGGCACCTGCCTCGCCAACGACTGGGGTTTCTACGACATCCACTGCAACGGATTCCAGCTAACGCGCGACATGATGAACCGAGGCGATTTGAAAGATCTCCAACAGGACGGTCAGGCACCGATTACCTCCGGCACCGGGCTTGCGGCCGTTGTAGGCTCAAGCTCCGACTACCAGGACGCTGCCAAAATCTCCGCGCGCTCGTCAAATACTTTCAACTATGCAGCGTTCATACCGCGCTTGGCGTTTATCGTTCCGTGACGGCTGCATTTTCTATTGACCGGTTCAACCGCAAAAGAAGGGAGGTCGCAGAGTATATACGCTTTAAAGAGATTTATTCAGTAGCAAGTAGTACAAACGGCGGGAGCATCCACTCCCGCCGTTGCATATCCGCCGCATCAAATGCCGGACGCTGCGGCGGCAAGTTCCGCAAAAGGTATTTTGTTTCGCGGGTGGACATCGCCAGCGTCGCCAAGCCCCGCCGCGAACGAATCCACATATATCGCGCCCGTTTCTTCGCATGCCTGCCGCTGGGCGGCGCGGTATTGCTCCCACGGGCGGTTCATCTCCGGCAGCCCCATCATGATGAACGGGACATCCCTCCCGCCACGCAACTCTTCCACCACCGCCCGGAGAGTCTCCAGCTGGTATTCGCGCGGAGTCGGCGTATCGGGCGAAACGCACGTTGTTGCGTTCGACTCTCCTTGATACCACAAAATGCCGTTTATAGCTATACCACTCTCGAGCACGGGTTTTATGCCGGCATCATACATTTTTGAGACCGGCCACCAGTAGGCTTCATCGCGATTGGCGCGGCGGCGCGGATACTCGCGCGCCACCCACGAACAGGGGAAATCGCCGTTCTTGTCGAGACGGTGGCGGTTGGTCGCAATCGCCGCAAGATGAGGATATATCGGCTTGCCGTCTTTCCCGACCGCGCACATCGTCTGCTCCGAAAGGAACGATTCGCTAGGCGCACCGCCGGCGGCTACATAGAAGATGAATATCGCCTTGCCCGTAGCCTCCGCGCGGCGGATTGCGAAACTCGTTCCGAATGCGCTTTTGCGCAAAGCGTTCCCCGGCTCAAGTTTCGTCCATGTGCCGTCGTTGAAATCCCACATCCACACATTGACTTTCGCAAGCCGCGCCATTTCGCTTTCCACGCGTGCCTTCTCCTCCGGCGTTGCGTTGAATTCACCCCACCCCTTCTGCATGTTCGACGGCCCCGCGCAGAGCCAGTATTCGTGCGGGAGATCGTCGTCCGGGCATGCCTGCAACCGCGTCCTGCTCGCGCTGCGGGGATCCGTCAACGCTTTGAACACCGTCTCTGCAATGATGCGCGCACCGTCCGCGTTTGGATGAATCTTGTCTTTGGCAAGGATTGCGTCCATGCCCTCGCGCAGAGGCTCCTGCATATCGATGCCGACGGTGCCGCACCATTGCGCGACGCTCTCGAGGTCCGCCTGCATGAGGAACGGCTCGGGCGAACGGTAGAATTTCTGTCCTTCGGCTAGCGGCGCGAGTTTCGTCCACACGAAAATCCTTGCATCCGCGTTCACGCGCTTGTAGTCTTCCAGCAGAGCCTTGTAATCCCGCTCGAACCGGCCGCGTTCCCTTTCCCCCGTGTATTCTTTGAGGTATTCGCCGCAGTCGTTGATGCCGAGGTTGCATATCACCACATCGGGCTTCCATTCGAGAGCGGCCTTATGCTCCGGCATCCAGCGGTAGCCGCGCTTTTCGCTGCCGCGCATCGAATCGAGATACACGCCGCGCCCCGAATTGCCGAAGTTCCCCACCTCGTATTCGCCGGGGCTGCGTTCGTCGAGGAGACGCTGCAACTGCGCGGGATAACTTTCGCGCTCGCGATCCGCCAGCCCCAGGCCGAACGTTATCGAATCACCAATGCAGGCTACGCGGGTCTTGGCCGCCGCCGCACACGCCATCGCAAGAACGATGCCCGCAAAACGCAGTTTCATTTTCATCATGTAGGCATTCTACCACATTCATCCCCGCTCTGCAACACCCTTGCTACAGTCACGCTTATCCCCCGCAGTAGTTTTCAGTGTGCAGTTTGCAGTTTGCAGTTTTTGGTAACAATGCCCACCCCCACTGTGTACTGTGGGGACGCGGGCGTCTCGCCCGCGGAGGGTTTGCCGTGTGCGGTTATGGACGCGGCGCGACAACTGCAAACTGCAAACTACACACTGCAAACTATTTCGGGTAATCCCAAAATCCGGGATAAGCGCGTCCCGTCCAAGTGCAAGAGTGCGCAAGGAGCATA
>JAFVCR010000144.1 GCA_017479035.1 Kiritimatiellia bacterium
ACTCTGCATTTTTGCGCCTCTGCGTTGATTGCATTTTCAAACTGCAAACTGCACACTGCAAACAGCAAACTACTGCGGGGGACAAGGGTGCATCAAACGCATGCTTGCGTTGCATGGGGAATTATGGTAGAATCGAAATGTATGACGGACAGCGAGATATATGGCCTTTTGAAAGATCGCGATGCGGAGGCGTGGCGGCTTGTGTGGGAGAATGCCGTCTTGGCAGAGGCGAAAAGCCGCAAGAATTCCGAAATGATGCACAGGTGGGGGCTGGAGGCGGAGGAACTCATGTGCCGGCTCTACTGGGAAATGGTGCACAAGGGTAGGCTGGAAAACTACCGCAACGACGGCGGAAGCATCTACGGGTTCTTGCGCGCATACGTGCGAGGCTACATATTGAAGGCCGATCCGGCAAAGGCGCGTGAAGTGCCGATGGGTGCGTTTAGAAAGGGAGACGGAGAGGAGAGTGACGAAAATCTCGAAGAAAATATCGCGCTGGATCTGTCAGATTCGGGTGCCGGGAAATCCTCACCAGTAGAAGAGACCCTCCGCAGGGAAGATTGGGAGGAGGTGCAGAGATGTTTTGCGGAACTCTGGAGAAAGAGCCCGTTGAAAGCGTATGTGCACGTCCTTCGGCTGCGGGCGGGGTGGTCTTCGGAAAAAATAAAAAATCTCCTCGGCATATCGAGCGCGGCGAACGTGGATCAGATGTTCAAGCGTGCGACGACGGAGATGAGGGAAATGAAGGTGCGGCATGGGCAGGAATGATTTTATAGATGCGTTTCTCGCGGCGCATTGCAGGACGCGCGAGGAGGTGTTACGGCTGCGCGTGGAAAGATTCGCGCAGGAGTGGCGGCGGCGCATGATGGGCGTGGGGGAGGTGCGCCTTGCAGCACGGGCACTTGCCGCAGCACCGCAGCGCGCCGCAGGCGATGCGGCGCGGGATGCAAATGCAGGAGAGGTGGCGTTCTTGTATGTGGCGGACGACGATTCGTGGCGGTGCGTGGTGAAGGTGCCGGACGACGCGGACGCGGCTACGATGCTGGAGATAAAAGTCTCCGCAAAAAATCCCGACGGCGTTTTGAGCCTTGCGGGAGTGGATGTGCCAGTGGAGGGCGGCGCGGGCGAAATGCCGTTTGGCGCGTTCCTCGAAGGGCTGAAGAATACGGATGTAGCATACGCCGGCGAAGGCGACCGGCGCGAGAGGGGCCACTTGGCGTTTTTCTGATGGCACGCGAAAGGATAGATCTCGCCGGAGTTTTCCCGGCGGTGTTCGAGCAGTCGATGAAGCCGGTGTGCGTGGCGGCGGCAGTGGCGGGGCTTGTGGAATTCTACGAGGGCTTCCGAGAGCCTCTGTCGGTAGAATTCCTGGACGATGCCATGATGCGCCAGCGCAAAGCATGGGCAGAGGAGAATCTGGCACGATTGCGCCGGGGAGAAGACGGCGATGCGATATGGGAGGACCTCTACCGCAAACAACTGCTGCAGGTACGCTTCGTGGGGCGCAAGACGGCGTTCGATTCGCCGGAGGCCGAGCATCTGATCGCGTTGTTCGAGGCGAACATACGCGAGCGGCTGCTGGATGCGGACGGCGCGACAATCGCAGGCGCGTTCGGCGTGCTGCGCGAACGCGGCATCTGCGCAGAAAGGCTATGGCCGTATGCAAGCGCGCCGCATTCGGCGTTCTCAACCGTGCCGCCGGACGCGGAGGACGATGCAATGCACAGGAGATTCGGCGCAAGGGAATTGTATTTGCTGAAAACGCCGGGGAACGTGGAAGAGGTGAAAAGAATCCTCGCGGGGGCAAACGGCAACAGACCAATGCCCGTAGCGGCAATACTCGAAACGTTCGGCGAATGCGCGGACGGAGTGTTCGCGATGCCGGGCGCGGACGCGGCAGCGCAAGGCCGCCATGCAGTGCTGGTGACGGGATTCGATGCCGACGGCTTCACGTTCCGCAATTCGTGGGGAGCGAAGTGGGGCAGGCGGGGATACGGCTGAATGGGGTTTGACTATTTCACGCGCTACTGCGCCGAGGCGGGGACGATACTCGCACGGAACGCGGAATGCGATGTGCAGGGATACGGCGCGATGCGGCGCGGGGGCGCGGAACGCGGGCGATACCATTGGTGGCTGAACCTGCTCTTCGCCGCGTTGTTCCTGTGCGCTGGAGCGGCTGCGGCGTTTGCATGGCTTGTGGCACACGCGCCAAAGCCGCCGCCGCACCATCGCATCCACAGGCATTCCAGAGAAGGTGCCGCAGAGGTGCAAGCCACGCAAGAAAGAAATTTCACACAAGGAGAAACACAAAAATGAAGACGACAATGAAGTTGTTTGCAGCAGGCGTGCTGGCGCTTGCGGCCGGGTGCGCGACACGTTCTGCGCTGGTGATGCCGGGCGGCGCGGAGGTTGTGAGCGGATTCTCGCAGGACGATGTGGACTATGCCGTGGGGCAGGCGGTGTATTCCATTCTCTCGCAAGACCGCATCAAGGTACCAGAGGGTGCGAACAGAGCGATACTCGCAATCGAAAACGTTGTGAACGACACCACTTCCGTAGGTTCGCAAGCGGATATTCTTGCGGAAAACATCGGCCAGAGCCTGCGCGAACTGCTTACCGACAGCGGCAAGGTGGTGGTGTACAACAAGAGCGTGGCGCAATACGCCGCAGTGCAAGTGCAGCCGCAGTATGTTCTGTACGGGAGGCTCGGCCAGCGCAATCTGCGCAAGGACAATGGCGACTTCTACAAAGAGTTCTCGCTGAATCTGCAACTAGTGGAAGTGGCAACGGGGCTGGAGTTCTGGCAAAAGCGCATACCCATCCGCAAAGTGGTGGACAAGACGAATCTCATGAATTGACAAAGCATAGGAAAGGACGGAAACATGAATACGAAAACGTTGATGGCGGCGGCAATGGCCGCATTCGCAACAGCCGCGCTTGCGCAGGTTGCGGAAAACACGTTGGATACGCTCGCCGCAGACGCTCCGGCGCAGTCCGTGGCGGCGGCGAACGCCGATGCACAGGTGGAAATCGACGACGCGGACAAAGTGCAGGAAGCATTCGACAAGTTCATCGAGTCGAAGCGGAGCGAGGGCTTTACCAGTTACGGCAAGGCGCCGAAAAACAGCGACATCCGCTACTATGCGGAAATGGAAGCCGTGAACGGAATTGGCGAAAAGGATTCCGAATTCATACAGAAGCGGCAGACGGCGTTCATGCGGGCGTATGCAAAAATCCGCGAAGACTTCGTAAAGCATTCCGTGAACGGCAGGATTAGCAGCGTAGTGACCAACGAATTCCTCAAGGACAAGGATGCCGAACGCCAGCAGGAAATCGCAGCGGCAGATCCGGTGGATCGCCTCGCGCAGAAGACGCTTGCGCTTACGGAAATCGAACTCGACAGAAAACTGGAAGACAGAGGCATTTCGCCCGCACAGTTCACCACGGTGGCGGACAAGCGCAAGGCACTTTGCCAGCGGATACTGGGCACAGCCGCCACACATGCGTTCGCGGAATGCTCGGGCATAAGCGTAGTAAAGACGGTAGAGGGCGGTTCCGCTGACGGCTACACCATAGGCGTGATCGCAAAATTCGACCCCGTCTACGTCTATTACGCAGGATGCATCGCACGCGGTGTGCGGCCGCAGCCTTCCGCGCCGGGCATCGATGTGGGGCTCATGCTGAAGGGAGACCTCGCGCAGAACTTCGGCACGCGCTTCTTCTACGACGAAGAAGGCATGCCCGCGCTGGTGAGTTTCGGCCAGTGGGCGATGACGGGCACGCCGGCCGACCGCACGGAACGCAAGCTTCAGGAAAAGGCCGCGCGGCTACAGGCGGAGGCGCAGGCCAACATCGACATGAACAACTTTATTGCAGGTTGCACCGTGTTCGACGAATCGTCAAAAGGCGGCGAGGAATGGGCGAAGAGCATTTCCTACGATGCAAACGGTCTGCCGGTGGCATCATCTGTGGCGAGCGAAATTGCCGATTTCATCAGCCGCACAAGCACGACCAAGGCCAATCTCGGCATGGCCGGGCGCGATGTGCTGGTTTCCAAATTCATCACCCATCCGGACACCAAACAGCGCATAGCGGTAGCGGCGATAGGATGGAGTTTCGCCAGCCTTGAAGCGCAACAGCGCATAGAGACGATACGCCAGGAGGCGAAGCGGGCGCAGCCAGCGGCTCCGTCCGCGACAAGCACCGTTGCACCTGACGCGCAAGTGCCCGCGAACCGGCCAGCGACGATCCGCGAAGGCGACACATACGACTTCTGATTGCAGGAGATGCGGGAAATGAGAATCATCCTAAACATATTCGCCGCAGCCGCGCTGATTGCGTGCTCCGTGCCGGCGGCGGCCGATACGGTGAAAGCAACCGGCATAGGCGGCACATACCGCAGCGCAGTGAACGAAGCACTCGTGGCGGCGATGGAACAGCACGAAGGCGTGAGCGTATCAGCAGAGACGCGCTCCGGCGTGGCGGAGAGCCAGTCCGTAACCACCACCACGGCGGACGGACGCATGAGCAAGTCCGAGTTGAACGACTCGATTTCGCGCGATATGCAAATATGGGCAAAAGGCAAGATACTCTCCTACACCGTTTTGAGCGATTCGTTCGATGCGGCCACGGGGAACTATCGCGTGAGCGTGGCGGCGGAGTTCGCCGGGCGCACGATAGTGGGGCACGATCCCGATTTGCGCCGCCGCATGGCGATAGCCCCGTTCCGCACTCATGGCGAAACGGCTACGTTCTACGGTCAGCAGTTCAGCACCGTAGAGTGGACTATGGCACTTGCGGACAAACTCAACATCGCGCTTGCGCAAACGCGCAAGTTCACGATGCTGGATCGCCACTTCGATGCGGAAGTGAACGACGAACTCGCCCGCATATCCGGCGCGAACGCCGCACCTGCGGATTTCGTAAAACTCAAGCAGCAACTGGCCACTGACTACCTTGTGGCTGGCGAAGTGCGCTTTGCGGACGTGGCCGCGCCCGGCGTAAATCCAATCACGGGGAGGCCTCTGCCGGTAGCGTCGCAACTGTTTGCGGAGGTAACGTATCGCGTTCTCATCGCGGCGACGGGCCAACTGAAGTGGACGGATGTTGTGAAGGTTGACGCACGCGATGTGGCCGCGCCGGATTTTGCGTCGTTCATGTCCGGCTCGGCGGAAAGCGTGGCGATACAGATTGCGGACGGGATAATGGACAATATACTGCCGCTTGAAATCGTGGCCAAGACCGCACTCGGCACGATAGTAATCGGCGAAGGCGGCAAGTCCACCAAGGTCGGAGACATCTTCACCGTGTTCGCACTTGGCGAGAAGGTGGTGGATTCCCGTACGGGCGAAGTTCTTGACAGGATCGAAGAGCCCGTGGGAGCAGTGCGCATAACGCGCGTCACGCCAAAACTTTCATACGCAGAAGTGATTGAAGGCGATGCGCGCATCATTGGCGTGGGGATGCGCCTGCGCCGCCCGGAAACGGTGGAAAGCGCACCAACGGCACCGGCGGCACCCGCGAACACTACAATATACGCCACTCCGTCCGGCGGAATCGTGACGCCGTTCTGATCATATTGCAGGAATGACTATATGAAAAGCGCAATACGCATTGCGTCCATCTGCGGCATCGCGGCGACCCTCGCCGGGTGCCGCACTTTCAATGACGCGCGCCAGAGTTACGCGTTGAATCTCGCCCAGGGCAACTACGCAATGCTGCCGGGCGAAATGGCGGAGTTCGCAGCGAAGAAAGACAACAACGCACCTCTTGCATGGTTGTACTCCGCATACGGGGCGTATCTCGCGGACGATGCTGCAGCGGCAAGCACGGCGTTCGACAACGCCGAGGCGGTATTCCTCGCGCACGACGCAAAAGGCATATTCTCCTCCGCAGCGTCGTCCACCGCCGCGATAATGACGAACGACAAGGCATTCGAATACGACGGCGGCGGGCTGGACCGCGTGTTCGTGGCGTTATACAAAGCAATCGGCTACATGGGTACGGGTCAGGTCAACGCCGCCCGCACGGAACTCAACCGCGCGGCGCAATATCAAGACAACTGGCTCTACGAACGCCGCAAGAACATAGCCGATTCGCGCGAACGCCTTGCGGCTGGCGAGAGGAAACAGGCAAAGGACAAATCCGTAGCAAACGCACCCAATTCGGCGACGTCCGTCGCGCAGGTTTTCGCCGACGATTCGTTCGGCGGGATTTTCCGCGATGCAACCGGGTTCGATCCGCGCTCAAGCGGCGACATCGAGAAGCTCGCACGCAAAGACTACGTGAACGTCTACGCCGAGCACGTCACTGGCATATTCCGCTGGCTGAATGGAGACGGCGGGCTTTCTTATTTGAAAGATGCCGCAGCGCTCGCACCCGCCAACAGCGTGCTGGCGCGCGATGCTGCGGAATGCGCCTCCGGCGCAAAACCGCAGGAGCAGGTATGGATATGGGTGGAGGACGGCCTTTGCCCGCGCCGCAAGGAGTGGCGCATCGATCTGCCGGTAATGTTCATTCCATACGCGAACCGCTACGTTCTATACGCAGGGATGGCGTTTCCCGTTCTGGAAGAACGCGCGGCGGCCACATATGGCGGCATCTCCTCAAATGGCATAGCGGCGCAACTTTTGCAGGACGTGGATGCGCTCGTGCGCACGGAGTACGACGTCTACATGCGCGGCGCGCTGGCACGCGAAGTGACTCGCGCCGTGGCACGAGTGGCGGTGCAGGCGGGCTTCGGCGTGGCGGCGGAACATGCAAGCGACAGAGGCACGCGCTTGGGCTTCCAGCTGGCGCAACTCTCGTCCGCAGCGTGGGCCGCCGGCATGACCTCTGCCGACACCCGCTCGTGGGACGTACTGCCCAAGCACGTATGGTGCATACGCATGGCCCGCCCCGAAACCGGTAGGGTGGATGTGGCCGTAGGCGGACGCGTCGTAACGCTTTCGCCGCCGGCGGGCTGCAACACGCTTGTGTGGATACGCCAAGCCGTGCCGCTTGCCGCACCTGTGGTGAAACAAGTCGCATTCTGACGGCACGAAGAATCTTTGCACGATTCTTTGCGCGCACGCCATGCATTAAACGGCGGGAGTGTTCCTCCCGCCGTTCGTACTACTAACATGTAAAGACCTCTTTATACCCTATACGCCACCTCCCCTCTTTATAGTGTGCAGTTTGCAGTGTGCAGTGTGCAGTTTGCAGTTGCGGAATCATTCGGGGATGTATGCGATGCGCGTGCCGATCTGGCTGTAATAAGTGCCTTTGCCGTCTCTGTGGCGGTATGCCAAGCGACCCATTGTGGCACTGTCACAAAACGAAGAACCCCTGTACGCGCAATAGCTGCCTTCCCCCGATGAAACAGGCACGAATCCGTTGGCGGACTGCAACCCGGCCAGATCTGCGCTGTTCCATGTGTCGCGCGTATATTCGTATGCGTTGCCGAAAACGTCGTAAATGCCCCAGTCGTTCGGGCTCTTCTGCCCGACTTCATGCTTGGCGTTCGTCGAGACCCATCCATAATTTTCTGCGTCGGTGCTAGCATCACCCGAGAGCCACTTCGTGGTGCAGCCGGCACGCGCGGCAACTTCCCACATCGACTCCGTCGGCAGATCGAACCCCGTCAGCGGATCCGAAGACGCAACCAGTTTCGCACCGTTGAAAAGCGTCTTGCTGTTGAGCGTTGCAAAAACGCCGCTGGACGGTCTCGCGCTAGAACCCGCCGAACCGCGCGCAGTGTTCCACGTCATGCTATAATAGGTTTTGGAGGTATTTGTGGCGCGGCTGTTGACGATGCGGTCGTATTGCGCCTCGGTCAGCTCGAAAATCGCAAACCAGAACGCCTTTGGGAACGCAACCTTGTGGTAACTGTTTTTGCCATAGCCAATGTTTGTCTGCGAGTTTTCGGGGCCGCCGATATAATAGTCGCCCGCTTCGATCTTGCGCAGGACTAGGTAGCGCGTCTTGTACTCGGGGCTGTTGTATTTCGTATTGGAAGCCGCCTGCACGGACATCGATTCGTACTTCATCTGCCACGTTTCGAGATCGATCACCATGTAGTCGTCCATTCCACCTTTGTATACGTATGGTGTCATCGTGCAGTTCTCGTAACGGACGTTGAACGGCGGCTGCCACTGCGCCACCCACGTAGAACCTTGCGACACCTTGAGATCGTTCGTTACAACGCCTATTTCATTGCCCGCAGAATCCTGCGCCTTGAATATGACGTAGTATGTATTCTCCTCCGTTATACCCGTTGACGTATATGTAATGTCCACGGTATTCGTCCACGGATATTCTTGCTGGACGCTTGTTATCTCCACTACCGGAGCCGCGCCCGCTCCCATTGCCGCAAGCGCGGCAACCATCAGTATCTTTTTCATTTTCGCATCTCCTTGTTGAGATGCACCGCCGATGAAAACGGCGCATCCCGTTGTGTTTTGATTGAGGCACTTGCAAGCCCGCTATAACACACAACAAAGATGCGCCAAATCGTGTATATGGTTTACCCATTATACACTTGACGCGTCCCCATACTTTGC
>JAFVCR010000145.1 GCA_017479035.1 Kiritimatiellia bacterium
GTACACATCGCTGCATCTCTGCGCCTCTGCGTTGATTGCATTTTCAAACTGCAACCTGCACACTGCACACTGCAAACTACCGACCGCGGGCGAGACGCCCGCGTCCCCACAGTACACAGTGGAGGGTGGACATCGCTACCAAAAACTGCAAACTGCACACTGCAAACTGCAAACTACTGACTGCGGGATAAGCGTGCAAACATTAAAACATTGCAATTTTGGCGCGTTTTTGGTAGTATTGCGCATCAATTTCAAGGACAGCAACATCATGGACAAGCGTTATGACGCAAAGGCCGCAGAGGCCAAATGGTATCCTTTCTGGGAGGAAAACGGATTTTTCCACGCCGAGCCCAAAGAGGGCGGCAAGCCGTATTCGGTCGTGATCCCTCCGCCGAACGTGACGGGCATTTTGCACATGGGGCACGCGCTCAACCAGACGATTCAGGATGTGCTGGTGCGTTGGCGCAGGATGGAAGGCTACAATACGCTTTGGCTCCCCGGCACCGACCATGCGGGCATCGCCACGCAGAACGTGGTGGAGAAGGCATTGCGCAAAGAGGGCAAGCGGCGGCAGGAACTTGGGCGCGAGGCGTTTTTGGAGCGCGTGTGGCAGTGGAAGGAGCAATACGGCGGCACGATAGTCCATCAACAGCGCATGCTGGGGAATTCGACGGATTGGAGGAGGGAGCGCTTCACGTTCGACGAAGGTTGCTCGAAGGCTGTGGCAAAGGTATTCTGCCGACTGTACGACGAAGGGTTCATCTACCGGGGACCATACATCGTGAACTGGTGCCCGCGCTGCGGGACGGCACTTGCGGACGACGAGGTGGAGCACGAACCCAACCACGGTCACCTTTGGTACATACGCTATCCTGTGGCGGGCAGCGAGAAGGGCGTGCGCGGCGAGGCGTACAAGGATTACGTGATGGTGGCGACGACGCGGCCGGAAACTTTGCCCGGCGATACGGCGGTGGCGGTGAACCCCAAGGATGAACGCTACCGGCATCTGGTGGGCAAAAATGTGATACTGCCGCTTACGGGGCGCGAGATACCTGTTATTTCGGACGATTACGTGGAGACCGCATTCGGCACGGGCATAGTGAAGATAACACCTGCGCACGACCCCAACGATTTCCAGGTGGGCAAGCGTCACGGCCTTGAAGAAATAAACATCATGCACGGCAACGGCACGATGAACGAACTTGCCGGGGCGAAATACAATGGGATGGATCGCTTCGAGTGCCGCGAGACCATAGTGAAGGATCTGGAAGCGGAAGGATTCCTCGACCATATTGAAGATTACGACAATCAGGTAGGCCATTGCTACCGCTGCCACACGGTGGTGGAGAGCAGACTCTCGAAGCAATGGTTCGTGAAGATGGAGCCTTTGGCGAAGCCGGCGATCGAGGCGGTGCGTTCCGGCGAAGTCAGGTTCGTGCCGAAGCGCTGGGAGAACATCTATTTCAACTGGCTGGAGAATATCCGCGACTGGTGCATTTCGCGCCAGCTCTGGTGGGGGCATCGCATACCGGCATACTATCTGCCGGACGGCTCGCTGGTGGTGGCGGAAACGCCCGAGGCCGCGCTCGAAAAGGCAAGAGCAATCGATGCGAACATCAAGGCGGAAGATTTGAAGCGCGACGAGGACGTGCTCGATACGTGGTTTTCGTCATGGCTGTGGCCGTTCTCCACGATGGGATGGCCGGAAGAAACGGAAGACCTCAAGTTCTACTACCCGACGACCGACCTTGTGACGGCGCAGGATATTATATTCTTCTGGGTGGCGCGGATGGTGATGGCGGGGTTGCACTTCACGGGCAAGGCACCGTTCAAGAACATAGTGATACACGGCATCGTGCGCGACGCGCAGGGGAGGAAGATGTCGAAGTCGCTAGGCAATTCGCTAGATCCGCTAGAGATAATAGACCAGTATTCCGCAGACGCGCTGCGCTTTTCGCTCGCGCTCATCACGTCGCTCGATTGCGACACGAAGGTGGACAAGTCCAAATTCGAGATAGGCCGCAACTTCTGCACGAAGATATGGAATGCGGCAAGGTTCATAGAGATGCAGTCGGCAGATGCGCAGCCCGGCAGCGGCGAGCTTCAGGCGGAAGACAAGCATCTCCTCTGGGCGGCGAATCTCGCGGCGGAAAAGATGCACGATTTGCTAGGCAAATACCGCATACAGGACGGTGCGCTTGCAATCTACGATTTCTTCTGGACGCAGATTTGCGACTGGTACGTGGAATACGCCAAGGATGCGCCCGACAAGGCAAATGCGCTTGCGATCCTCAAGAAAGTCTATTGGGCGGCGTTGAGGATGCTGCACCCGTACATGCCGTTCGTGACCGAGGAAATCGCGCACCAGATGGGGTTTGTGGCGGAAGGCGAAAGCATCATGTCCGCGCAATATCCGATGCCGGAGGAACTGCCCGCCGAGTGGGAGAAGGCATACGACTACGTCAATGCCAAGCGCGAACTCGTAACGGCGGCGCGTGCACTCCGCGCCGAATACAAAGTGCCGCCGGCAAAGTTCGTGACGCTCACGATAGACACGAAATCGGCAGAGTTGGCGGCGGACGTGGCGTCGCTGAAGGCGGCAATACGCGCAGAGACGATTGAAATAACGTCCGACGGCAAAGAACGCGCAATGCCCGGGACGGCGACGCCGCTCGGGACGGTGTATCTGTCGCTAGAAGGGCTGGTGGACAAGGCGGCGGAGTTGAAACGCATACAGGCGGAGACGGCGAAACTCGAAGGGTTCGTGAAATCTTCCGAAGCGAAACTCGCAAACGAAAACTTTGTATCCCATGCGCCGGAGGCGGTGGTGGCGGAAGCGCGCCGCAAACTCGAAGAAAACCGCGAGAGACTGGCGCAACTTGCAAAACTGGCGAAACTCTTTGCTTGATGTCGGCAAGGACGGCTTGCAAGAGGTTATAAATGGAGAAAAGACGGCAGGGATGCCGTCTTTTCTCCATTTATGGTATCATATCCAATTTTCGAGGGGCGTATCGGCGCAAAGTAGCGCACTGTGCAAAAATAATTAGGTCGACCCAATGATATGATTAGGCCGGCCTAATGCAACAATTAGGTCAGCCTAATGAGGTGATTAGGTCGGCCTAATGCAACAATTAGGTCGGCCTAATGATATGATTAGGTCGGCCTAATTGAACAATTTGAACGACCGGAATTATTTTGCACAGGAGGGGGAGGGGGTGGGGAAGGAGATGTTAGGCTTCGGAGTCGTCGCCGTCTTGCATTTGGCGTCCCCAAAGCCATAGAGCGGCTACGGAGAGGAGCGCGACGAGAGCGATCATGAGAATTTTAGTTGTCATCTTTGTCTTCCTTTCGTTTACCAGTCCGCGCGACTTCGCGCAGAAAACCCAAGAGAGCGAAACCTTCGCCGCTGTGAGAAGATGCGATGTGGACATCGTTGATGCCACGCGGGGAGTGCAGCGGGCGGAAGGATGCTGCGGCGCAGAGGGCGAGTGCGGCGGCGCAGAGAGCCCAGCATACGGCGGCGATGCGCCGGAAGCGTTTGCGGCGCGATATGGAAAGTTCCAAGCGTTCGGCGAGTTCGCCGATGGAGGGGCGAGAGCGGGAGTAAGCCTCGGCCAGGCGTTTTGCGAGAAGAGAGTCGATGTTATTTACGTCCATGTCCATTACCTCCCAAAATTACGAAGAGAGCGGCCTTTGCGTTGTGCAGGCGGCTTTTAACGGTGCCTTCGGGGATGGCGAGGCAGCGTGCAATTTCCTCAAGCGGCATATCCTCGAAATATCGCAGTGCAACGACCTCGCGCAGTGCGGGCGAGAGGCGAGAGAGGGCATCGCGGACGCGATCGACGGCGGCATTTTCGAGCAATTCCCGATAGGTGGCGGTGGGGATTTCGGGGAGGTCTTCCGCCGCGCCGGACGAGATCATTTCTATGCCGCGTTTGCGCAGATCCATTTTCCAGAAGTTGCGGAGAATGGCGCACATCCAAGCGAAGAATGAACCTTCGGGGCGGTATTTGCCGATTTTCGCGCAGACGCGCTCGAGGGTGCGGAAGACGAGTTCCTCGGCATCGCGGTCGTCCGTAGCGAGCATGCGAGCGACACCGGAGAGCCGCGCGGCGTATTCTGCCACGAGGCGGCGAGCCCCTTTGCGGGGGTCGATTTTCAGTTCTTCCCAAACTTCCATCCAAAAGGATAAATGCGTTTTGGCGAGGAAAAGTTCAGAGGAATGGAGGAGGTGGGAGGTGATTTAACGCAGAGGCGCAGAGAGGCAGAGTAACTGCAAACTGCGGATCGTTCACCCTTATTCCGGATTTTTGGATTACCCGAAATAGTTTGCAGTGTGCAGTTTGCAGTGTGTAGTTGTCGCGCTGCGGCCATAACTGCACACGGCAAACCCTCCGCAAACCCTCCGCGGGCGAGACGCCCGCGTCCCCACAGTACGCAGTGGGGGTTGATATTGCTACCAAGAACTGCAAACTGCA
>JAFVCR010000146.1 GCA_017479035.1 Kiritimatiellia bacterium
GCGGCAAAACAAAAAAACTCACACAAAGTCCACGAAGTCCACGAAGTTTTTAGGCTGCTTCGCGGCTACGTATACGCCAGCAAGCCCCGAAGGGGCGCAAGAATACAGACGGGGGTGGAGCGTAGCGGAACCCCCGGTACAGACAAAACAAAAAACAAGCCCCGAAGGGGCGGCAGAATAACCCTCCGCAAATCCTCCGCGGGCGAGACGCCCGCGTCCCCACAGTACGCTCTCGCACCTTCACTCGTTTCTCTGCATCTCTGCGCCTCTGCGTTGAATGCATTTTCAAATGTTATTCACCGCTTAAGCGCGGCTTCTTCGCACGGGGGCTAGGCGGAGAAGTTCTATCTCTATTGCGGAAGCATCCATGCGTGCGGAGGTCAAACGTTCGCGCAGGTTCAGCATGCGGTAGCGTCCTGCGCGCAATTCGCGCATGTATCCTTGCGGGTTGCGCTGCATGAAGAGCCTCGCCTGGCCGCACGTCTTGCCTAGCGCCCACGTGTTTTTCTTCCCGTTCGGACCCATTTCCATTGCGTTCAGGGAATCTAGCACGTCCGGAGGGATCGTCTTTGCCCATGCGCCGGAATCTGCTATCCATCCTTTTGCGAGGCACTCTGCATACACAATCCACTCGCGGAAGGTTTTTTCTAGGAATACCGCCACGGGTATGCCCGCTTGCGGATCTGCGGAGTAGCTGGCCCATATCGCGGAGATCTTTTTTGCGTCGCCGCGCGCCACCGCATCGGAAAGTTCCCAAATCTCGCTCTCGCCGCCGGTGAATGATGCAACCTCCGCCACATCGCTTGCGGAGATAGGGCGAGCGTCTGCGCCGAGCCACGTGCGCAATTTTTCGAGTTCCGAAACTATCGTGCGCGTGTCCACGCCAACGCGTTCTATGAATGCCGCCGCCGCACCGGGAGTTTCAAATTCGATTCCGCACGTCTTGGCAAGGCTGGGCAAACGCGCAAGTGCGGCTTGTTTCGCCTGTGCGGGGCGGCTCGCCGCAGCGGAAATCGCGATTTCCGCTACAGGCTCGAACGCTTTGCAAAAACGGCTGGACGCAAGCAGCCTCGGCGCGGTGATCAAGAGATACTGCTCGGAGGGGATGCTCGATTTGGCTACCGCCTCCGCAAACGCTTCAAGTGCGGCTTTTACGCTTTCGGAAATGTCTTTTTTCGCGCCGCCGGTGGGCAAAAAGCCCACCCGCCGCCACCATGTGGCCTTTACGGGATCGGTGAAAAACGGCGGTGTCTGCCAACTTGCAAGGACGTTTGAAATGCTGCGCAAACGCTCCGATTCGTTGGTGGCACCGCCATCGAAGGTCTCTAGGGCGGTGCTTTCGTATTTGTCGCCAAGCACGTCGCGCAGGTATGCTTTGGCTGCTGCCTCCACGAGGTAGTCGTCGTCGCCCACGAATATCGCGATATGTCTGCGTTCTGCCATTCCGTTTTGCCTTTTTGCGGGGAGAATTATATCATATTTTCGTCGCAAAACAAACAAAAATGTGATATAATGAATCCATGTTCAGGATTGGAACGGGATACGATTCGCACCGCTTCGAGGAAGGCGGAAGGCTTGTGCTCGGCGGCGTGGAAATACCGCACACGCACGGGCTCAAGGGGCATTCCGATGCGGATGCGCTAATACATGCCATAATAGATGCGCTCTTCGGCGCCGCCGCACTTGGCGACATCGGCTCGCATTTCCCTGATACCGACCCCGCATACAAAGGCGCGGACAGCGCAAAACTCCTTGCGGTGGCGGCGGAAGAATTGCGCAGGAAATCGTTTGTTGTGTGCAATATCGATGCAACCGTCATCTGTGAGCGGCCTAAACTCGCGCCGCATATCGCGGCAATGCGTCAGCGTCTGGCGGATATAATCGGCATCAATGTTTCGCAGGTGTCCGTAAAGGGCAAGACGAACGAGAAAATGGACGCAACAGGCCGGTGCGAGGGCATCGTCGTGCATGCCGTTGCGCTTGTGGCTTCCGCGTAAACCGTTTTCTCCGAGATATGCTTTCCCGTGCGCCGTGCGCGCAGGTCTGCATTCATTCTCCCGTATCGTCGCTGGCTTCTGCCGGTGGCTCGGTTTCCGCAGATGTACGATGGATCACCCATCCCACTGCTTCCAGGCCTGTAAGCGCAAGCAGTGTTGCGGCAAGCGCAATCGCATACAATCCGCTTGCCACCGCCATGCCTATCCCCGCTGCGACCCATACGCCCGCCGCCGTGGTAAGCCCGTGCACGGCGTGCTTGTTCACCATTATCGCACCCGCGCCTATGAAACCCATCCCGCTTACGATTTGCGCGGCCACGCGCGATGGATCGCCATGCCCGCCGAAGCCGTATTGGGATACGATCATCATCAGCGCGCTGCCTATGGCCACAAGCAGATGCGTGCGAGTGCCGGCGTTTTTGGAACGGTATGCGCGTTCCGCGCCGATTGCTCCTCCCAGCACTCCCGCTAGAAGCAGACGCAATACGAGTTCGCACTGGAGCGTAAAAGCCATGTCACTGCCCCAATGCGCGTGCGGCCGCTTCTATCTTGTCGTTGTGGCGCCTGATGCGTTCCTTGCGCTCTTCCTGGCGGCGTTCTTCGTTCTCGCGCCGCGCCAGTTGCAGCATGGCCGCGTCGGATGCGGAGACTATTGTCTGGTAATCGATAGACGCGCCGCTCAAGCGCACCGTTATGCGTTTGCCCTGTGCTACGTCGAATGCATAGTGCGGAAGATACCAGCTCAAAAGACGCGGCACCACGTTGTAGCGGCGTTCGATTGCCGTGATCAGATAATGATAGCGCGAATTTGCCGCAGGATCGGGCGTGAGGCGTGCGCAAGCGCAGACGCGGGCTATCTTGTGCGTGGCGGGTGTGAAATACACGAAGTAATCGTCGAACCCGTCAAGCCTCTCCCCGGGCGTGAACGGCAGTCGCAAAAGTCCGTCCTCGCGCACGGGCGTTGCATCCTCCGGCACCTCGAATACATCGCCGAAACGCAAACCGAGGAACGTATCGAGCGGGCCTGCGGCTTCGCCGTATGTGGATTTGTCTTCGCCATCATCCGCATCTGCCGCGTCAGCATCAGGAACTCCGCCAATGCTCCAGCTGCTTGCGTATTCGCTCGTCACGGTTTGCAAAACTGCTCCTGCGGCATCGGTGGAGGTGCATGTTTCGCGCCGGCGTTCGGTCACCATGTTGCCGTTGGTGGTAACGCTCGTTTCGGTGAACGTGTGCGATACGGATCCGTTCTCGTTTGTCACGACGGACGTTTCGGAAGTCTTGTTCGTGACGGCCTTTGCGCCGGAGTCGTCGCCTGATGCCAGCGCGAACATTGCAAGCGAACCTGCTGCCGCTGCAGCGGCGAATGCCGCGAGTGTTTTATTTCCCATTGTTGTTCTCCTTTTGCTTTCCGCCGTCTAGCGGAATTTTCATCAAAAATCTTGCACCGCCGCGCAACGGTGCCTCGAACCATGCGTCTCCGCCGGCCAGCCGCGCTGTTTGGCGCACTATTGCAAGGCCAAGGCCTGTATGCGCCGTGCCGCCTTCGCGTGCATCGTCTCCACGCCAGAACCGCTCGAAAAGATGTTCGCGCCATTTCGCCGGGATCCCCCGCCCGCGGTCTTCCACGGCGAACACCGCAAATCCATCGCGCCCGGCAAGAGATATTTTCACTTCGTCGCTGCCGCTGTGCTCCAACGCGTTGCCTATCAAGTTCACGAGTGCCTGTTCCACCAGCCTTGCATCGCACGGCGCATACAATAGCGGCGTGGGCTGCACTATCAGCCTCACTCCCGCCGCCGATGCGGACGATGTCTTGCGCTGTGCCGCACTGCGCAGTATGTTGCCCAGATTCTCGTTTGCAATGTGCATCATGCCCTCGGCATGTTCGAGATGCGCCAGCGAAAGGATGTCCTGCACCAGCGCGTCCAGCCTGCTCGCCTCGTGGCGCAGCATCGCAATTAGCGTTGCGCGGTCCGCCTCCTGCACCGGTGCCTCCAGCAAATCCGCCACGCCGAGAATCCCGGTGACGGGTGTCTTGATTTCGTGTGTTATGTCCGATATGAACGTCTTGCGGAACTCCTCCACCTTCTCCATGTTCGCAAGGAGTTTCGCCTTTTGTTCTTTCTCCCGCGCGAGCGCCCTGTTGCGCGCCACGAGTTTTGCGATGAAAAGGAATACGCACAATAGCCCCGCCGCCCCCGCCGCCCCGGCAAGCACCATGTTGCGCTGCGCTTTCCGTATGCCCTCTCCCACGGTCTTGTACGGCACGGACAGACGCACTATCCATTCGCCGGCGGCCTTTGCCGTATACAAACGGCTGTTGCGTATCGCCCGGCCCGCGCCCGTCTCCGCCGCATCTTTTATCTCCGGCCTCTCCAGCCTGTTTTCATTCGGCGCGGAATGCGAATCGAACACCAGCCCACCCCTCGCCGACACAATTGAGAGCCTCACTCCCTCCTTGCGCCTCTCCCCGCCGAAATCGTGTATCGCCCTGAAATCGCTCTTCTCCAATGCCGGGCGCAACGCCGCCGCCGCGAGCGTGGTCTTCTCCGCAAGTTCGCGCAATGCCGCCGCTTCCTCCGATGCCCTAAACGCATCGATCTCCTGTGCTAGGTTCTTCACCAGCACCGCAAAACTCGCCGCCGCTATCAAATACGGCAGAAATCCAAATATGCCAGCCTTTACAAGTTTCATAGTCCAATCCTGTATCCTGCGCCGCGAATCGTCTGCAGATGCACTGCCCATCGCCCGAGTTTCCTGCGTATCGATGCTATGCGCACGTCAACGCTCCTGCCTATTTCCTCTTCGTCGAAAATATCATCCGCCGCGCCGGCCGCCCTTGCAAGGCGTTCTCTGCGCATGATGCGCCCCGGCCTTTCGGCGAGAGCCGCTAGCGTCAGGAATTCTCCGCGTGTGAGATCCACCAGAACCCCGTCCAGCCGCGCCTCCATGTTCTGCACATCTATCGCAAGCCCGTCGAGATCGTGCGCGCCGCCGCCACTCGCGCGGCGCAGCACCGCCTTTATGCGCGAGAGCAGCACCTGGCGCGAGAACGGCTTTGTTATGTAATCGTCCGCACCTGCGTCAAGGAGGCGCACTGTGTCCTCGTCTGCGGTTTTCGCTGTCAGCACTATCACAGGTGTGGATTTCGTCTTGCGCAGTTCGCGGCATACGTCGAGGCCATCCATGCCAGGCAGCATCAAGTCCAGCAAAACCAGATCTACATCCTCCGCGCGCGCTATTGCAAGCCCCGCATCGCCTCGCGCAACAGCAATTACATTGCGGAAGCCCGCCAGCGCAAGCGTCATTTCCACAACCTTGCGTATCGTTGCATCGTCTTCCACGATCAATATGCGGTTTTCCTCGAACATTTCGCTGCCATTATACCATTTTTTTGTAAGGCGAAGGTAAAAAGTTTCCGTAAACTTCGCATCGCGTTGTCAAGAAATTGTCGATACGTTGTCGAGAACTTTTCACGGGTGCGTGCTATAATATCTTCCGCACCCGTAAAGAAGGATTTATTGCAATATGGCCGACATCGCAGACACTTTGAAGACTCCCCCTCACTCCGTAGAGGCCGAACGCGGCATCCTCGGTGCAGTCCTTCTCGATACCCAACTCGGCGATGCCGCGCGCGTCCTAGACCTTTGCCAAACCTCCGGCCTTACCGATGAAAGTTTCTACGTCCCCCAGAACCGCCTCCTCTACCAAGCAATGGCCGAAATAAACGGCTCCGGCACGCAGCTTGATGCCATCACTCTTGTGGAACGCCTGCGCGCCACGGCGCGTTTCGATGCCGTAGGCGGCCTTGCATACATCCAGCAACTTATCGATACCACCCCCTCCGCCGCCCACGCCGAGTATTATATCGACATCGTCCGCCAAAAGCACCAACTCCGCAAAATGATCTCCTGCTCGCAGAAGATCGCCGCCGCCTGCTATGACGACACGCAAAACTCCAATGCGGACATCCTCCTTGGCGAGGCGGAAAAAGACATCTTCGAAATCGGCGGCACCGCATCCGTCCGCACCGATTGGAAAAGTGCGGTGGATGCCACGCTTTTCAAGATCGAAAACATCTTCGATCGCGGCGCGGGCACCTTCGACGGCCTCGCCACCGGCTTCCGCTATATCGACGAAAAACTCATGGGTCTCAAACCCGCCGAGATGATCGTCATCGCCGCTCGTCCTTCCGTGGGCAAAACATCTTTCGCCATGAATATCGCCGAGTGCGTCGCCACCGGCACCAATATCAACGGCTTCCCAAACAAGTCCGACAACGGCAAGAAGCATCCCGTCTTGATTTTCTCTCTTGAAATGGACACCCTCTCCCTCGCCAACCGCATGATCTGCGGGCGCGCGCAGGTCTCTTCCTGGCGCATCGCACGCGATTTGATGTCCCCGTCCGAAAAGGCCGACGCTTCCGGCCGCCTCTTCAAAGCGGCAAACGAACTCAAGCAATCCCCCATTTTCATCGACGATGCCTCCGGCCTCGACATTGCCGACCTCCGCTCCCGCGCCCGCCGCATGAAAAAGCAGCACGGCATCGAACTTATCGTCATCGACTATCTCCAGCTCTGCAACTGCCGCGAGTTCGCCAAACAAGGCCGCCAGCTCGAAACGAGCCGCATCTCCGGGCAGATAAAATCTATGGCCAAGGAATTGCAGATCCCCTTGATCGTCCTATCGCAGCTCTCCCGCGCCAACGAACAGCGCGGCGACAAATACGAGAAACCCAAACTCTCCGACTTGCGCGATTCCGGTGCCATCGAGCAGGATGCCGATATTGTTATGCTTCTGCGCCGCCCGCGCATGATCCAAGCCCAAAAGGACGACGACTCCCTCAAAAACGCCGCTTTCGTTGACATCGCCAAACACCGCAACGGTGAAACCGGCGAAGTTGAAATGACTTTCCACGGCGAATACACCCGCTTCGGCGACCGCGCCCCGGAAAGCAAAAACACCTCCGGCGGCAATTCGGTAGACGACATTTCAGAGGATTCAATCTCGCAAGGCTCTTCCATCGACGACCCCGTTGCCGATGCCGCCACGCCTCCTCCCGGCGAAACATACTCCCAGGCCACCTTCGCCGATGCCTATTTCGACGGCACCGACGTCCCGTGAGCAATACTTTTCACAGGCTCTCGGAAAGTGTGCGTATGCGGCGGGATGTGCGCACCGCGCAGAACTGCTTGCCGCACATAGAACAATGATCGTCCGAATGCGCTTCGTCCGCAAACGCTCTCGTCTTGAGCCAGCGCGACTTCGCCCGGACGGGATCTAGCGACAGCGCAAACTGCCTGTCCCAATCGAACGATTCGCGCGCGGCGGCCATTTCGTCGTCGCGGTTGCGTGCGCCTTTCAACCCCCTCGCCACATCGCCCGCGTGCGCCGCAATCTTGTATGCTATGCAGCCTTGGTGGACTTCCTCGCCGTCCGGCAAGCCTAGATGTTCCGCCGGCGTTACGTAGCACAAAAGGCTTGCTCCATACGTCGCCGCCTCTGCCGCACCTATCGCGCTCACGATATGGTCGTAGCCGGGTGCGATGTCCGTCACAACCGGGCCTAGAACATAGAAGGGGGCTTTTTTGCACACTTCCTGCTGGCGCTCCATGTTCATGCGTATCTGGTTCAGCGGTACGTGGCCGGGACCCTCCACCATCACCTGCACGCCGCGCTTGCGGCAACGTTCCACCAGTTCCGCAAGGGTGTCGAGTTCCGCAAACTGCGCCGCGTCCGACGCGTCTGCAAGGCATCCGGGGCGCAACCCATCGCCGAGCGAGACCGTAACGTCATGCTCTGCGAGGATGTCCATCACCTCGTCCCAACGCTCGTAAAGTGGATTTTCGCGGCGGTTCTCCATCATCCATTCCGCCATGATCGCTCCTCCGCGCGAGACTATCCCCATTTTGCGCTTCATCGCCACAGGAATGTGCTTCAAAAGGAGCCCCGCATGGAGCGTCATAAAATCCACTCCCTGTTCCGCCTGCGCCTTTATTACATCCAGGAGAAATCGTGGATCCATCTGCGGAATGTCGCCTTCCAGGCGCGAGATGGTTTCATATACTGGAACCGTGCCAAGCGGCTTCGGGGAATTGTCCAGCATGCCCTGGCGGATAGCTTTCAAGTCGTCGGACCCCACGGAAAGATCCATCACGAAATCCGCCCCCGCATCGAGCGCGATCTTGAGTTTCTCGAGTTCGTCTCCCTTGCCGGAGTGCGTTATCGAGCGCCCCAGATTGGCATTGATCTTCGTTGCGAACATCCGCCCCACGCCCACCGCCTCGCAATTCTTGTGCGCCGGGTTAAGCGGGATCACCGCTTCGCCGGCCGCCACTGCGGCGCGGACTTCTTCCGGCGAAAGGTTTTCTGTTTTCGCCACCGCCTCCATCGCGGGCGTGGTTATCCCCTTGCGTGCCAACTCCAGCTGCGTCATGGTCATGCGCCTTTCCCGCAGCATTTCTTGTATTTCTTGCCGCTTCCGCATGGGCACGGGTCGTTGCGGCCTACCTTGGGCTCTGCGCGGCGCACCTGCTCCACTGGCTGTTCGTTTGCAAGAATCCCGTCAATGAATCTCCATTCTCCGTCTATTTTGCGGAATGTAGAAATCTCCCTGTGCGCGCAACTCCTCCCTTGCGCCACATAGTGCGCCACGAACTCCACCGTTCCTTCTTCGTCGTTTTCTCCGCCGCCTTCCGTGGCAAGTATTTCCAGCCCCTGCCATTCAGTCGTGCGCGACCATTCCCGCGTTTCCTGCTCGTTGAATTCCGCCCGCACCTCCGGGCCTGAACTGCGATACAGAAACTCCACATTGCCGGTTGCATACGCCGCATATCGCGCGCGCATCAACTCTTCCGCCGTCTTTGCGCTGCGCTCGCCGGAAATGACATCGCGGCAGCATTCGGCGAAAGTGCTCCCGGACTTGCACGGACAAAATTCTTCGTTTTTCATGCCCAGATACTAGCAAAAACCCCGTCAAAACGCAACCATATAGTTTGCCCCCGCACAACTACACCCTTATCCCGGATTTTTGGATGAGGCGGACGGGACGTTCCAGCATGGAGCGTCGTCAAGGGCGCAGGTGCGGATGAATGGCAAGGGACGGCAAAGCATAAAGCCTCACGCAAAGTCCACGAAGTTTTTAAGCCCCGAAGCGGCGATAAGAATACAGACGGGGGTGAAGCGCAGCCCGGTACAGACAAAACAACACACAAGCCCCGACGGGGCGGCAGAATATGCTCCTTACGCACTCTTGCACTTGGTCGATACAAGCTTATCCCGGATTTTGGATTACTCGAAATGATTTGCATTGTGCAGTTTGCAGTGTGCA
>JAFVCR010000147.1 GCA_017479035.1 Kiritimatiellia bacterium
ACCTGCGCCCTTGACGACGCGCCATGCCGGAACGAGCCGTCCACCTCATCCCAAAATCCGTGATAAGGGTGGGATTTGCCCCCTCCTCTCCTTGGGGTGCAAAATTATTTTGGTCGACCAAAACGAACATTTTGAACGTTCAAAATAAAATTTCAAGCCCTTGGAATTTTATTTTAAGCCCTTGGAATAAAATTTTAAGGGCTTGGATTTACCATTTTAAGGGCTTAAAATTTATTTTTAAGGGCTTGAATTTCTCTAGAACACCCGGCAGAGCACCCTAGGACAGGCGGCAAACGAGGCTTTTTCAATAAATATACTGGAAATTCAACCGTTTTTGCCAATTTTACGGTATGGCAGGTATAAAACCGGGTATGATAACGGACAATGCATCAGGCGCGGCGGCCATTTTTGTGCATCCAGATGCCCATTGCTATAATAATGGCAAAACCGGCTGCGCTGTAAATATCCGGCACCTGCCCTAGGACGAGCCATCCGAGCAGCGCGGCGAATATCACGTTGGAGTAGTCGTATACTGCTATTTCGCTAGGCGGTGCAAAGCGGTAGGCTGCTGTTATCCCGAATTGGCCGATGGTGGCGCTTGCACCGGCTCCGACAAGTATCAGCACCTGCAGTGGTGTCATCGGGTCGAAACTCGCCACCATGAAAGGCACTGCGGATAGGGTCGAAAACAGCGAGAATGCAAATACTATCACGCCGCCGTGCACACCTTTCAACCCCAGCTGCCGCACGCACGCGTATGCCGCACCGGCGCACAACCCGCCGAAAAACCCGCATCCTCGCGCAAATAGATCGCTGGTTGCAAACGACGGTTTCACTATCAGCATCGCCCCCGCAAATGCACCCGAAAGTGCAAGCGCACTCTTCCACGTCATGCGCTCGTGCAGGAACAGCCACGCAAAGAACACCGTGAAAAACGGAGAAAGTTTGTTCAGCATCATCCCGTCGCCAAGTGGAATATGGCTCAACGCGTAGAAATTCGCGAATATGCCCGCCGCGCCCGCCGTGCAGCGCAGCAAAAGAATCCATGCCGCCGCCGGTGTAGTTTTGAACACATCCCATATGCGCGCCTTGTCTACATCCCTGTTTTCACGCGCCAGAATCGCACCTGCCACGAACACCGCCACCAAATTGCGAAAAAAACTCTTCTGGAACGGCGATATGCTCCCGCCGAATTTGCCGTCGTAGTCGCTCAACGCCACAAAAAGCCCCATGAGCGCAAAACCGAATGCGCTTGCCAAGATCGAAAGTATGCCTTTTGTGCGGTTTGTCATGGAAGCATTCTACCACATCGCAAGATATGCGTCAACGCCCGCGCCATTGCAGTCGTTGTCATTTCCGCTTTTGCAGCAAAGCGTCTGCGGCATTGAACACTCCTGCCAGCAACGCGCCCGACACCGAATGCCACACGCACGACACCGCCGCTGCTATCGCCGCCTCTGGCATGGCGGGGAAATGCCTCGCCGCCAACACCGTAGCAAGCCCCGCATTCTGCATCCCCACCTCGATTGCAATCGTGCGCCGCTTGGCACTGGAAAACCGCGCCGCGATCCCGGCGATATACCCAAGGACGTATCCCGCCGTGTTATGCATGAACACCGCCGCGAATATGGCCGCGCCGGATTGCACTATCGCATCTCCATGCGCCGCCACCACCCCGCCCACGATAAACGCAAGTGCCACCACAGCAATCCCCGGCATCACCTTCAGCATCTCGCGGTAGCCCGTGCGCGAACCGAACGCCGAATTCAGAGCAAATCCGCCCCCGACCGGCAGAAGCGTAACGAACAGTATAGATTTGAACATCCCTATGGCATCCACATCCACGCTCTCGCCCGCAAGCCACAGCATCAAAAGCGGCGTTGTGAGCGGCGCGGCCAACGTGGAAAGCGTCGTGATCCCCACCGAGAACGCCACATCCCCCTTGCAAAGAAAACTCATGATGTTGGAAGACACTCCCCCCGGGCAGCACCCCACCAGTATTATCCCCGCACCCAACGCTTTCGGCAGACCCATTGCATGCACCAGCGTCCATGCAATGAGCGGCATCAGCGCAAACTGCGCAAGCGAACCCACCGCAATGTCGAACGGCCTCGCCGCGAGAATGCGGAAGTCCTCCGACTTCAGCGTCATGCCCATTGCAAGCATTATCGCACCCAGCACCGCCGTCTGCGCATAACCGCGCACCCAGCCAAATGCTCCCGGCACGAAATATGCGCAAACCGCCGCAGCCGCCACCACTGCAGGCGTCCACTTCGCCAGAAACGCGGAGATCTTTTGCAACGTTCCCATTTTGAACTTTCCCGCCGTCCTTTCCCGTCTCGTTGTTCAAAGCGATTTCACGACTTTTGCCGGAACGCCGGCTGCAACCGTGCGCGGCGGCACGTCCTTCGTCACAACCGCACCCGCACCGACTATCGAGCCTTCGCCAATCGTCACGCCGGGGCATACCGTCACACGCGCACCCAGCCAGACCTTGTCGCAAATCTTCACGCGCTTGGGTATCATCCCGCCGCGCTTCTCCGGGTCGGGATCGTGGTTGAGCGTTGCTATTATCGTCTGCGGGCCTATCAGCACGTCGTCGCCTATTTCGATGCCGCCCTGGTCCTGGAACTGGCAACCGGCGTTTATGAACACCCGTTTGCCGAAGCGGATGTTTTTGCCGCAGTCGGTATGGAACGACGGAAACATCGCAAACGTCTCGTCGATTTCTCTCTCCGTGAGCCGCGCCATCAGTTCGCGGATTTCGTCGGGTTCGTGATAGCGCGAATTCAATTCCGATGTTATCTTCAGCGCCTCCTGCGAAAACGCATGAAACGCCTTATGCAGATCGCTCCCGGCGGGGATGTATTTCGTCTCCGCCATCGCCGCTCTGAACTCCTCCGCCGTCATTTCAAATTCTCCCTCATTTCAAATTCTCCCTGTAGAATGAACCGCAAAACCACAGGAAAACACTGGATTCCGGCTTCCGTGCATTCCGTCCTGTCTTGTGTGTTCCGTGGTTCCGCATCCCGTCACTAGTTTGTCCATGCCATTCCCCTGTTGCACCGGGAAATATGTCTATATTATACAACATGGCTCACGCAATGTCAAAGGTGCATGCGCCTTGACCCGATCGAGCATTTACTTTCCGCAGATTAGGCGTTTAGACAGAATTGGTGGTCTGATTTCGGGATGTCGCATCTCTCGGAGCGTCACTTTAACCTTACTTTCAGAAAGTAGGCGTTGCCGGCATTGACAGGCGGTGTTACGGTCGCCTTCACGCGTCCATCGCCGGTCGGCGCAAGCGAGACAGCCACGCCGTCCGGAGAGAACTCGCCCGGCAGAAGCGTCGCCGCGCCTTCGACGGCGAAAACGGACTTGAGTCGGTTCTCCGGCGTTGACGATCCGACATCCACTCCGTCGAGAGAAAACACCGCCACCAAACTGCCATCCGAGCCGACGGCGAAGTCATCGATTGCAAGGCCGCCGTCTTCCGGCGGTGCAATAAGCCCGTCCGCTCCGACGGCGAAAGACATCCACGCCGTGACGCTGCCCTTGACAGCCGGGGCACCGGCATATTTCGCCCATTCACGGAACTCTGCATAGTTTGCCGTATCCGTGATGTTCGCGGCAATCCTCCAGTCAGCCGCGCCGCCAAGCACCGCCGCGATTTCAGCCGCCGTTGCAGACTCTCCCATATCCGGAAACACCTCATCGACCGCCGCGCGACGGTTCGCAGGGGCGATTCCCCACGCCGCCGTACGCAGCCCAAGCGGCATCGCCTCCACTGCTAACGCCGCCGCAAGCGCGGCATAGAAGATGCCGCGCCTCATTCTACGGCCTCCAGTTCTTCACGCGTGACGAGAAAGACATTGCCTCCCGCGTCCCCGCCAGCAACACGCGTTATCGTGAGGATGCTCGTAGAATGCGCGGGAAGCCTCAACGGCGACGCTCCCTTGAACGTCTTGTATGAGGTCTGCGGCATGGCTGGCAACGTCACCTTGACGGCGCTCCCCGACGTGTTGCTGATGTAGAGGACGCTGTCATAGACCTTTCCCTCTTTCAGCACGAACGCATCCAACGCCGTATTGCCCGCCACCGTCACGTCCGCAATCGCGCGATCGCCCGCCGTCTGCGTCAGGTCGTAGGCGCGTCCGTTCACCGCGAAGTCCGCCAGCGTCCTATACCACTCCGTCCAGAGGATGTCGCAGCCGTCAAACGCCGAGGACGAAAGTTTTCCCACGCCCGGAGGAATCGTCACGCCTTGCAACTTGCGGCAGTTTACAAAGGCGTAGTAATCGATCTTTGTGACACCGTCGGGAATCGCCACCGTCGGCAGGCTCGTGCAGTCGCTAAAAGCATATTGCCCGATTTCCTTCAGTGTCACGGGGAACGTCACCGAAACAAGATTGGAGCAATATGCGAACGCGTAATTGCCGATCTTCGTCACGCCGTATGGAATATCGATGCGCGTTTTGTCGCGCGGACAGCACAGAAGCGTTGTCTGGTCGCGGTCGTAGAGACACCCGTCCAGCGGCGAAACGATATAGGCGGGATTGTCCTCCGCAACTTCAATTGCGGTCAGCGATGTGCATTTTGCGAAACAATTCTCGTGCAGATCAGACACGGTCGCATCAAAAGCGAGATGCCGGATGCGGGAAGGTGACCCAAATACATACTGCAACCCTCTCCCCGCTACACACTGCGGCACCGTCACATTTGTCAGCGAGGTGCAGACGGAGAACGCACCACTCCCGATGCTCGTAACGCTGTCCGGTATCGTCACGCTCGCCAGCGAGGTGCAGCCGTAGAACGCATCACTCCCGATGCTCGTAACGCTGTCCGGTATCGTCACGCTCGCCAGCGAGGTGCAGTAGTCGAACGCATAACTCCCGATGCTCGTCACGCTGTCCGGTATCGTCACGCTCGCCAGCGAGGTGCAGCCGTTGAACGTATACTCCCCGATGCTCGTCACGCTGTCCGATATCGTTACACTCGCCAGCGAGGTGCAGTAGGCGAACGCATCACTCCCGATGCTCGTCACGCTG
>JAFVCR010000148.1 GCA_017479035.1 Kiritimatiellia bacterium
AAGGATGCGCGATGCGCATCCTTTTTTGCATTCAAGCAATTGCTTGATTACTCGGCTTCGAGAGCATCGACAACCTTCGCGACCGCCTTCGGGAACTTGTAGGACTGCCCGATGTAGGTGGTCTTGGAGAGCTTCTTGGAAGCGCTGCTGTTGTACTTGAGCGACCAAGTGCCGAACACGACGGTGTTGTCTTCGTCGGACTTGTCAACGCACTCGCAGTAGACCCAAGGTGCGCACTCGACGTCATACTCGTCACCCTCAACGCAGTAGGGGCAGTCGGACTCGACGATCACTTCGAAGAGCGTCTCTGCAGGGAGATAGCCCGCGAAGGAACCCTTGGCGGAGGAAACGACGCTGTCCTGGTCGTTGCACTCGTTGTCTTCATCGAGGATGTCCTTGATCTTGCCGAAGCCTGCACCCTTGATCTCGCCTTCGTCGACGGTGAGCGTCCAAGCAACTTCGAGCTCGTTGGCCTTCTTGCCGATGCGGTTGAGAACGTCAAACGTGATACCATTGTCAATCTCGTCTGCGGGGACGTTGTAGTCGCCGAGGAGTTCGCCGGTCTTCTTGTCGAAGAGCACGGAACCGGCCCAAGGCTTGGTGCCATCAGCGCGGGTCACGCCATCGGTGTTTTCCCAGCCGCCGTCTGCGCCGAAGACGTCGTCGCAGGAGCAACCCCAAAGAACGGCGACGAGCTTGCGGGAGACCTGCTTGCGATAGAGAATCTCGCTACCCTTGTCGAGATCGGCGCCGAGCTCGTTGGTAAGCCAGCCGCTGGAGACCTTGGTCGCCGCACAGCCGGTGGTCTTGGCGGTGAGCGTCAGTTCATAGACCTGACCTTGAACTGCAAAAGCGCCGCTCGCGAGGGCTGCAACTGCAGATGCAATCATCAACTTCTTCATTTGTTTTTCATCCTTGTTTTCTCTTCCTGAAACCCGGCCACCCGGCCCGGTTTCAAGAAGCGGTTAACCTTGACTTCAGACACCAATCGGTCAACTTTCATTGCGCCCGGTTTTCCCTAGGCCCGGATACCCGTCCGAAGACCTTTTGTTGTCTAAAATCACGCATATTATACTAAAATTATCCTTGCATGTCAACGGCAAAAATAAAATTCTTCAAAAAACGCGTGCAAACTTTGGAAAATCCTGCAATAGTAATGCTCTTGCGCATTTTTACGTCCCCGCATCATGTGGCGGGTGTTGCAGGGGGAACCGGCGCAAGCGGTGAAAGCACACCTCCGTCTTTGCCCGGCTCGCCCGCGTAGAGTATCATCCCTTCCGACACTCCCACCGACATCTTGCGCGGTGCGAGATTGGCTATGAACAGTACCTGCTTCCCCACCAGTTCCTGCGCATCGGGATACGCCTGGCGTATGCCGCTGAAGATGGTTTTCACGCCGAGCGCGCCCGCGTCTATCGTGAACTTGAGGAGTTTCGCGCTCTTCTCCACCGTCTCGCACGCAATGACGGTGCCCACGCGCAAATCGAGTTTCTCGAAATCCTCGAACGCCACTATATCCTTTGCCGGCGGCGTTTGCGCAATCTTCTTTTCCTTGTTCTTGGAAGCGCGCGATTCATGCGCAACCTCGCCGGTTTCGGCGGGTTTTTCCTTGGACGCGGCGATCATTGCGTCGATCTGCTTCTGGTCGATGCGCGTTGCGAGGTATTCATATTGGTTTATTGAGACGTTTTCGAAATCCTTTTCCAGGCTGCTCCACGTCCAATCGTCCTCGCCGAAGAGCCTTGCGGCCTTTTTTGCGTATTCCGGCAAAATCGGCTTGAGGTATATCGCCATGATGCGAAAGACGTTCAAGATAACAGTCAAAACCGTGCGCGTAGCCTCGTGCAACGCTTCGTCCTTGATGGTTTTCCACGGCGTTTTGGCATCGAAATACTGGTTTGCGGCATCGGCTATTTTTGTGACCTCTGCGGAAATCTGCGCAAACTTGCGCTCTTCGTAGAGTTCCGCGATGCGCCCCGCCCGCGAACGCGCAAGTTCCACCAGCGCGCGGCCTTCTTCATCGATCGTTCCAAGGCGCCCGCCCAGGTTTTTATTGAGCATTTGCGCGCCGCGCGATGCGAGATTTGTGATTTTGCCCACGAGATCGGCATTCACCCTCTGCGCGAAATCGTCCAGATTGAGATCCATATCCTCCGCCGTTGGCGTGAGTTTGCACGAATAGTAGTAGCGCATCGCCCACGCGGGCAGATATTGCAGATACGTCCGTGCATTTACGAACGTGCCTTTTGTTTTGGCCATCTTTTCGCCGTTGACCGTCAAGAACCCGTGCACGAAAACGCCCGTGGGCTTTTCGTATCCCGCCGCGTGCAGCATCGCCGGCCAGAACTGGCAGTGGAAACGTGCTATGTCCTTGCCGATGAAATGATAGCGCTCTGCTGCGGGATTCTGCCAATAATCGTTGAAATCCCTGCCGTTTTTCGAGCACCAGTTTTTGAGCGATGCCAGATAGCCTATGGGTGCGTCCACCCACACGTAGAAGTAGCGATCTTTGTAGCCGGGTATCGCAAAACCGAAATACGGCGCGGCGCGGGAAATGCACCATCCGCGCAACGGCTCGCCGAACCACTCCAGCATTTTGTTGGCGATGTCGCTTGCAGTGTGCTGCGGTATCCAATCCTGCAGGAATCGATGGAACGGCTCGAGCTCGAAATACAATTGCTCCGCGTCTTTCACCACCGGCGCGGCACCGCATTGGGTGCAATACGGCGCGCCGAGTTCTTCGGCGGCGTATGTGGAGCCGCACTTGTCGCAACTGTCGCCGTATTGGTGCTCGGCGTGGCATTTGGGGCACGTTCCCTTCACGTAGCGATCCGGCAGGAACATCTTGCAGTGCTCGCAATACAACTGCGGCGCAACGCGGCCTGTTATCGCACCGGCCTTTTGCATCGCGGCGAAAAATTCTTCGGAGAATGCCTTGTTTTCGGGGGAGTTGGTGGAGTAGTAGTTGTCGAACGCAATCTCGAAATCGGTAAAATCCTTTAGATGTATCGCGTGCGTGCGCGCGATCAACTCTTCCGGGGTTATTCCTTCCTTTTTCGCGCGTATCATTATAGGAGTGCCGTGCGTGTCGTCCGCACAGACGAAAACGCAATCGTGCCCGCGCATCTTCTGGAAACGCACCCAGAAATCCGTCTGCAAATACTCAAGCAAATGCCCGATGTGTATGTCGCCATTGGCATACGGCAGCGCCGCCGTCACAACTATAGTCCTTTTCTTGTCCATCGGCAAACTCCCTCCAATCCCTGAAACGCAATGATTTGCACATTATACCATATTCGGCCATTCATGTAAAGTTCCACACGCGCCAAGCGCAGTTTGCAGTTTGAAAATGCAATCAACGCAGAGGCGCAGAGATGCAGAGATTCGAGAGACACGAGTGAAGATGCGAGAGCATACTGTGGGGACG
>JAFVCR010000149.1 GCA_017479035.1 Kiritimatiellia bacterium
CGTCGAGCGCGCCGCGGAAAAGGTAAGGGAAGCCGAGGACGTTGTTTATCTGGTTGGGATAGTCGCTACGGCCAGTGACCATTACATACGGAGCAGAACCGAGAGCCTCGGCAACGGCTTCGGGGCGGATTTCCGGATCGGGATTGGCCATTGCGAAAATCGCAGGGAAGGGAGCCATCGTCTTTACGTCGGCACCGGTCAGAACATTGGCCGCGCTTACGCCGATGAACACGTCCGCGCCGACGAGAGCGTCCTTGAGAGTTTTTGCGTCCGTATCAACCGCGTGGCGGCGTTTGTATTCGTTGAGGTCGGTGCGCGAGGTGGAGATTACGCCTTTGGAGTCGCACATCGTAACGTTGGTGGCGCCGGCGGCTTTGCACATTTCGCAGATGCGGATGCCGGCCGCGCCTGCGCCGTTCATGACGATTTTGAGGTTGGCGAGTTCCTTGCCGGCGAGTTTGGCGTAGTTGAGAACGCCGGCGAGCGAAATCACGGCGGTGCCCCATTGGTCGTCATGGAAGACGGGGATGGGAAGTTCCGCGTCGAGCCTGTCCTCGATTTCGAAACAGGCGGGAGCTGCGATGTCCTCGAGGTTGATGCCGCCGTATTGCGGGGCGATGGTCTTGACGGCATCGATTACGCGCTGAGGGTCGGTCTTGCCAGTGTCGGCACCGTCTTTGCGGCAGTGCGCCACGGGCACGGGCCATGCGTCGACATCGCCAAAAGCCTTGAAAAGAACGGCCTTGCCTTCCATGACGGGTATCGATGCGGCGGCACCAAGGTCGCCTAGGCCGAGAATTGCGGTGCCGTCGCTCACGACAGCCACGAGATTGGGTTTTGCGGTGCAACTGTACACGGCATCCGGCTTGGCGGCGATGGCTTTAACGGGAACGGCCACGCCGTGCGTGTAGGCCACGCTCAAATCGTATGCGGTCTCAAGCGGCTTGGCAAGACGCATACCCACTTTTCCGCCGAGGTGGAACGCCATGATTTCTTCGTTTGTCAGTGCCATTTTGCAAATCCTTTCAGAGATGATAATATACCACACCTTTTCTTTGAAATCAACAAAAAGTTGCTGTTTTTCACCCTTCCGCAGTTTGCAGTTTGCAGTGTGCAGCTTGCAGTGTGCAGTTGTCGCGCCGCATCCATAACTGCACACTGCAAATCCTCCGCGGGCGAGATGCCCGCGCCCCCACAGTACACACTTACTCTGCATCTCTGCGACTCTGCGTTGAGCGTATTCGGGGAGAATTTATCCTGGATTTTCCGGGATAAGGGTGTGTTTTTGGGCAAAGTTGCGCAAACACGCGGTTTGTGGTATAATGCAAAACAAGATGGCGAAGGCGATACTTGTTTTCGAGGATTGGGGCAACCCGTCCGTCGAGCGCAGAATGGTGGCGGGGCTGATGAGATATGCCGCGCCGCTAGGGTGGAGGCTTGTCAGAATAGGCCGCACGGGACGCGGCGAGGCCAAACGCGCGCGCGAACTTATAGAGTATTACCGCGCCGCAGGTTGCATCGTGGGCTACAACGAAGGGCTGCCGCCGGACGTTTTCGGCAAGACGCCCGTGGTGTGGATGGATAGCGACGAGCGCAACGTCCCGCAATCCGCAAGCCTCGTCACGCACAACGAGGCCGAAACCGTCCGCGCCGCCGCAAAGGAGCTTTTCTCGCTGAAACTGCGGAATTTCGCGTATGTGGGCTTCCCGATGTCGCCGCCGTGGTCGGTGCGCAGGGAAAAACTTTTTGCGGAGGAATGCAAGGCGGCGGGTTACGCCGCGCCGGTCGCGATAAGGATCGCCGCAAATGCGGACGATCTTGTTTCCGTGCAGGAGGCTCTGCGCATGGCTCTAGGCGCGCTCGAAAGGCCGTGCGGCATTTTCGCCGCGAACGATGCGGCAGGTGCGCAGGTACTCCTCGCGGCGGAGGCGACAGGCTTGAAAGTGCCGGAGGAGATTGCCGTAATCGGCGTTGACGACGATGAACTCATCTGCGAAGCGGCCTCGCCCACGTTGTCGAGCGTTTTGCCCGACTGGGAGCGCGGCGGCTGGATGTGCGGTGAGGCTCTCGAGCGGCAGATGCAGGGAGAAGGGGAGCTGCGGGCGAGTTTCGGGGAACTTGGCGTGGTGAGGCGCTCTTCGACGCGCTTTTCGCCGAGCCGGTTCTCTTTGCGCGTGATGAACGCCGTGGAGTTCATACGCCTCAAGTCCGCCGACAGCCTGTGCGTGAACGACGTCGTCTCGCAGATGCGCTGTTCGCGCCGCCTTGCGGAAATAAGTTTCCGCGAAACCACCGGACACTCCATCCACGACGAAATCGAAATGGCCCGGCTGGACCGCGCAATCGCATTCCTGCGGCGCGATAACATGATGCTTGGCGCAATCGCCGCGCAATGCGGCTACCAGTCGGACACGGCACTGCGCGAGGCCTTCCGCAGACGCTACGGCATGTCCATGCGCGAATGGAGAGCGAGGAACAAACTATGAAACAGAATACACGGAATTTCAACCACGAAATACACGAAACGCCATTCAATTTTCGCGTATTTCGTGTATTTCGTGGTTGTTCCATATTCTCTTCCGTGTATTTCGTGGTTGCGTTGATGCCAATTTGCGCGGGGACTCTGGAGGATGCGCAGGCGGATGCGAGGCGGTTTGCGGAGGGCGTCGCAGCGCATATCGAGGACGCGGAACTTGCCGGTATGTTCACGCGCTGCTACCTCGATACCATAACGCGCACGGTGGAGTATTCCGAAGACGGCGAAGGGCGCGAAGATTCGTTCGTCGTGACGGGCGACATCCCCGCAATGTGGCTGCGCGACTCCTGTGCACAGGTCTGGCCGTATCTGGAAGTCGCCAAAACGAGCGAGGCGATGCGCAAGGTTCTGCGCGGAGTCCTTGCGCGGGTGTACAGGTGCATCGCGATAGACCCCTACGCAAACGCCTTCAACAAGGAGCCGGGACACAGTATGTGGGAGAGCGACCTCACCGCGATGAAGCCGGAACTCCACGAGCGCAAGTGGGAACTCGATTCCCTCGCATATCCTATGCGCCTTGCCCACGGCTATTGGAAGGCTACGGGGGACTCTACGCCGTTCGGCGCGGAATGGGAAAAGACTATCAAGACCATCCTCGCGACGATGCGCGAACAGCAGAAGAAAGGCGGCAACCGCACGTCCTACACTTTCAAGCGGCGCACCTACACGCCATACGGCACGCTGGCGGACGGAATAGGCGCCCCCGCAAAGCCTACGGGCATGGTCGCAAGCGCGTTCCGCCCTTCCGACGACGCTTGCATATTGCCTTTCAACATCCCCGGCAACATATTTGCAGCACACGCATTGCGCCTTGCTGCGGAAACGACGAGAGAAACGGGCGGCGACGAAGCACTCGCCTTGGACTGCGAGGTTCTTGCGGGGGAGATGGAAGAGGGTGTTGCGAAATACGGCGTCGTGGAGCATCCCGCGTTCGGCAGGATATACGCCTACGAGGTTGACGGCTACGGCGCTCGGATGATAATGGACGACGCCAACGCGCCCTCGCTGCTGTCGCTGCCGTATCTTTGCGGTGTGAAAACGGACGATGCCGTATATGCCGCCACGCGGCGAATGGTGCTTTCTGACGCGAATCCGTGGTTTTTCGGCGAAGGCGTGGGATCTCCGCACACGGGCGAAGGGCGCGTATGGCCGATGGCCGTTGCAATGAGGGCTTTGACGAGCGATTGCGCGGAGGAAATTGGTGCGGCGATTGCGCAACTGAAAGCCACGACCGGCGGCACGGGCGTGATGCACGAGTCCTACAAAGTGGGCGATGCGGCAGACTTCACGCGCTCATGGTTCGCCTGGGCGGACGGGCTTTTTGCGGAAGCGGTTTTGCGCAACCACGAAAGATAAAGCAACCACGAAATACATGAAAAACAACCACGAAATACACGAAATGCACGAAAATCGGAGGACGTTTCGTGTATTTCGTGTATTTCGTGGTTTATCACCGTCTGCGCAAAACCGTTGAAAAATAAAGCGCAAACGCAATTCCTTTGAAACAAGGGCTCTGCTATAATTTTTCGGTAGAGTGAAAGCAGGGGAGAACATGAAACGATTTATTGCAATTTGGGCGGTTGTGTGCGCTTGCGGCGGCATCCTTGCGGATGGCGGCGCGGGCTGGCAGCCGACTGCAAACGGGAAATACTCGTTTGACGACAGCACCAACTGGGATGAAGGCGATATAAACGGCGTGTTCGGCGAGGAATGGAAGAGCGCAACGGCGGATGTAGATGTATATCTTACGAAGGATTGGAATGGAACGCTGAAAGTTCTCGGCAATGTGGCAGCCCGGACGCTGTTGCGTTCGTCCAACGGTCCGTGGACGATTTATTTGAACGATGACCTATACCTCACACCATCGGCAATGAACCAGGATTTTGTTTTCGGCAACAGTTATACGGCTAAAGAGGGGTTGAACTTCGATCTTGGAGGCGTGACGCGCACAATACACCTCTCCGGCACGAGATGGATATTGTCCAACCGCATGGTCAACGGCAATGTGGTATTCGATGGCACGGCTGGAAAGTTCACGTTGCGCTCGGCGGCAGGCTTCGACGGAGACGTGCGGGTTTCTGCCGGATTGCAACTCGACTCGTCGCAGACTTCCAGGGACAATACTGCTCTTACCGGCGAGAATGCGGTGGTGCGTGCACACAATCTGACGCTGGCGCGTGCGATATTTAACAGTTCGGCGGGCAATCAATCGCTGGATGAAAAACTGGACGGAGATTTGATTATAGACGGCGGCGCGGGCGGCGTGAGCGTATTGAGTCTGAATGCGTCGGCCAACAAAACATCCCATTCTTTCACGGCAGACAACTTGAGGCTGGAAAACGGCGGCGTGCTTGTCGTCAATGGCTTGAACCTCGGGCAGCCTCCGGGGAGCGGCATTGCGAGTTGCTTTTTCGGAGGGTTGGCGGACGGCGAGATTGTGCCGGGCGTGCTTGCCGGGAAGACGGCAGTTGTGACAGCGGATGGATACGGCAACGCGCTTGTGAGATACAGTGCAGAAAAGGGGCTTGTTCCATTGGAGAGCGTCGATTACTGTGATACCATCGAGGACAGCGGGAATTTCAAGGTCTCTCAAGGCGAGTCCGTATCCGTGGAGAGCAATGCACGGGTGAGAACGTTGACGCTTGCAGCAGACAACTACAACGGTTCCATTGCGGCGGAGATTACGGGTCAGGGGCGGCTTGCAGTAGAAAGCGGCATGGTATGTTCACAGGCCATCAAGAATGGAGCAACTCTTGGCGTGGAGTTGGATTTCGGAGAAAAACAGGGATATATAATAAACGGTAGCAGCGGTGATGGCAAGACCACAACAACGCTTAGCAAGCACGTGTATGGCTCCGGCGGACTTGTTCTTGCGCATACGCTCAATACAACGGTCAATCTTCACGTCAAAAAGACTTCTGGCATTGGTAGTATATCGATAACAGCCGATGGCGACGAGCCAACGGCATATACCGGCGATACATACGTGCAATGCTTGGTGCAGATGAACGGGAAGCCGTTTCTGCCGCATGGCGGGCGCAAGGGCGATGTGTATGTGAACGGCACGTTGGAACTTTCTTCATCGGCGGCGGCGGATATAGGAATCAATGGTTTGTACGGGAATGGCCTTGTGTATGGGCGCGGAGGGACGTTGACGGTAGGCGGGAATGATGCGGACGGCGATTTTGGCGGGCAGGTTTCTTATCCTTCCGACAATACAGCCAAACTTGCCAACCTTGATAAAACGGGTTCGGGGACGCAGAGGCTTTCGGGCAACAGCATTTTCCTCTCTTCCGCGCTAAACGTCAAGGAAGGCAAGGTCGTTTTGAACGGGACGGTTACATCGGGCAATGTGAAGGTCTTTTCTGGGGCGGCAATCAGCGGACAGGGTGAAATCCAGACTTCGCTGGCGTTCGAGGATGGCGGCATCTTTGCCGTGGATGTTGTGGATGGCGCGGCGGAGGCGTTGACTGTGGCGGGAGCCGTCACGGGCAGCAACATAAAGGTGCAAGTGACGGAAAGCGGCGCGCAATGGAAAGAGCCGGTCTTGATCCTCAAGAGCGATACGCCCATAGCGGCCACGTTCGCAAAGGGAAGCGACAACATCGCATCCATTTATTTCAACGACGACAAAACGGAAGTGTGGGCTGCGCCGAAGAAGAGCGGGTTGTTCTTGATCATCCGTTGACGGGGTTGTAGAGGAGTGTGAAGTTAATGTTTTTAACGCGAAGACGCAGAGATGCAAAGACGCAGAGAGAATTTTATAGAAAATCTCTGCTACTCTGCGTCTCTGCGTTAAAAATATGCTACGAAGATTGATATGAAGGAAACTATCATGGCAAGAAGATTCGCCTTTTGCGTTGCGGTTGTGCTTATTGGACAGTTGGTTTCAGCCGGTTGGATTGAAGATCGCACTCAAGCGCGGGAGTTCACGGGAGCGGACGGAAAAGTCTTCCGCTATCGTTGGGCGGAAAAGGCGCCGTCCGACGGCTCGAAGGTGCCGCTTGTAGTGTTTCTCCACGGCGCGGGGGAGCGCGGGACGAACAACGTGGCGCAACTCCATCACGGAGTGCCGGACATCGTCAAGTGGCTCGACAAGAACGAGGCGGGGTATCGTCTATTCGCAGGGCAGGTGCCGCACGGCAAGCGTTGGGTGGAGGTGAAATGGGACTCGAAATCCCACACCATGCCGGAGGAGCCTAGCGAAACTATGGCACTTGCGCTCGAATTCCTAGATACGCAGCTTGCGGACGAGGCGGTTGACAAGAGCCGCATATACGTCACGGGGATTTCGATGGGCGGATACGGGACGTGGGACATGCTTTGCCGTAGGCCTGACGTGTTTGCGGCGGCTCTTCCAATTTGCGGCGGGGCGGACACGGCGCAGGCGGCGAAGATTGCGCAAGTGCCGGTATGGACGTTCCACGGCAGCGCGGACCGCTCCGTTCCCGTGAGCCGCAGCCGCGACATGGCAAGCGCACTTTGGGCGGCGGGCAGCGATGCGCACTACCGCGAATATCCCGATTGGCCGCACAACGTTTGGACGGCGACGTACAGGGACGGAGAAGTCCTAAAATGGTTCTTCAAGCAACAGAAGAAGTAAGTGATGGTTATGGATTTGACGGTGGAGAATTTCAACCACGAAATACACGAAATACACGAAACGCAGTTCGGTTTTCGAGTATTTCGTGGTTCAGAAGAAGAGGAGAAGTAGAGGAATATGAAAAGATTTGCGTTGATGCTTTCGGCGGCGTTTGCGATGGCGGCGGGGGCGGAGAATCTCGTGCCGGAGGGCAAGCGCGACGTTGTGGTGCCGTTCAAGGAGGCGGGCAAGATGAGCCTTGTCTATACGCAGGTGAAGATTCCTGCGGGGACGGAGGCGTTGCTGTTCACGGCGCAGGTGAAGTATGCGGACGTTGTGCCGGGGGCGCAGAAATGGTTTGATGCGCGGATCATCAGCGACTGGTTCGGGAGCGATTTCAAGAAGGTTAAGTCGGGCCCGGCGATCGGCGGATGGAAGGGGACGCACGACTGGATTGACGTGCGCAAGACGTTCGAGGTGCCGGCGGGAGTGGCGGGGATTGCACTCATGCCGTGCCTGTTCAACGTAAAGAGCGGTTCGTTCGAGGTGCGCAACATGAGTCTTGAGCCGATAAGCGGCATTGCGGCGGCTACGGACGGGTTCAAGTGGAGCGAGACGCTGCCAATCAAGACAGAATGGACGAGTGCGCCGCTCCAGGTGAAGGGCAACCGTTTGACGAACGCGAAGACGCTCGAAGAGGTGTGGCTGCAGGGCGTGGCCGTGCCGTCGCTCGAATGGGGACCGGGCGGAGACAACATCCTCAAGAGCGTCACGAACCTCGTGGAGGAATGGAACGTGAACGTGATACGACTTGCGCTGCATTCGAGCTATTGGTTCGGCACGGGCAAGTGGCAGAACCCCAAGACGGGCGCTGCGAAGTATCACGCGCTTGTGGACGAAGTGGCGGACTACATGCAGAGCCGCGGGAAATACCTCGTGGTGGATCTGCACGAATACCGTGCGCCGGTAGCCCGCCACGCCGCGTTCTGGAAGGATGTGGCGACGCGATACAAGAACCATCCAGGAGTGATTTTCGGTCTCCTCAACGAACCGCACGACATATCGTGGGAGATTTGGCGCAACGGCGGCGTGACGGGCACGGAGAAGACCTCCAACGCGCACGCGGAGAACAAGGAGAAGCTCGTGGGCGAGAACTCCATCGGGATGCAGATGCTCGTGAAGGTGATACGCAGGACGGGCGCGAAGAACCTCCTTTCGGCGGGCGGGCTAGATTGGGCGTACGACCTTTCGGGGATTCTCAACGGGTATGCGCTTGACGACGGCAATTTGATGTACGAGTCGCACGTCTATCCGTGGAAGCGGCATTGGAAGAAGGCGTTTCTCGACGTGGCGGAGAAATATCCCGTGCTGCTGGGCGAAGTGGGTGCGCAGGACAAGCCCATGCCGTTTGAAAAGCCGCAGGATTTCGTCAAGCCCGAAGACTGGGTGCCGGGGATGCTTGCCACGATACAGGAAAAGCGCATAAACTGGACCGCGTGGTGCTTCCATCCGAAGGCGAGCCCGTGCTTGATCACGGGCTGGGACTATGAGCCTACGCCGTATTGGGGAGTCCATGCAATGGCGGCGTTGCGCGGCGAAAAGAAATTCAAGGACGTAAAGACGTGGTGAAACGCATAGCCTTGCTGGCGGCATTTGTTTCGTCCGGAGCGTTTGCATTGACGCTGCCGGACGAAAGCGATTGCGGGGACTCCATAATAAAAACGGTCAAGGAAGCGTTCGAGGACGTCGAGGCGAAGGCGGCGCAATACGTCGCAGAGCAAAATGCGGACGGCTCGTGGGGGGATGTCGATTACAAGACGGCGATACGCAGCGCATGGCCGGCGGAAGCGCATCTTTCGCGCATGAAGACGATTGCCCGCGCCGCAAGGTCGCCGGAGCGGACGGCGGCGTTCAAGAGAGCGTTGGAGTTTTGGCTTGCGGGAGGTTTCGAGAATCCCAACTGGTGGTGGAACCAGATAGGCGCGCCGCTCGATCTGGGCGCGGCGGCGGCGGCGATGAAGGACGAACTCTCGGCGGAAGAAATCGCGAGAACCGTAGATGCGATGCGGATCTGCAAGATCGGCATGACGGGGATGAACAAGGTGTGGCTTGCGGAATGCGTCCTTTACCGCGCCATCCTCGAAGGAAACCGCGAGGATATGGAAGCGGCGCGGGATGCGATACGAGGCGAAGTGGCAGTGAGCCGTTCGTCCGAAGGAATCCAGCGCGATTGGAGTTTCCATCAGCACGGCAACCAGCCGCAGTTCGGGAATTACGGCGCCTCGTACGTGCTGTCGGTTCCGAGGCTTGCGAATATGCTGGAGGAACTGGGGCTTGGAATCGGCGCGGAGAAAAGGGAGATACTCGCCAATCTCGTGAAGAGGGGCTTTATGCCGACCGTGTGGAAAGGGTACATGGACGTCGGCGCGTTGGGCAGGCAGTTGACGCCGGGTGCGGCGGCGTTCAAGGGTGCGGCGGTGGCGTTGGCGGCGCGAAGCGTGGGGCTTGAGGATTACGATGTTCCCGAAGGACTGCACTTTTTCCCCAATAGCGCGTATGCCGTGTATCGGGCGAAGAATTGGATGGCGGCGGTGAAGTGCGGCACGGCATCCATAAAAGGCTGCGAAATGGTCAACGACGACAACCGCCTCGGTGCGCATCTTGAGGACGGTGCGCTTTTCTGCTACGTTGACGGACGCGAATATGAAGACATTTTTCCGCTCTGGAACTGGCGGCGAATCCCCGGCATAACGTCGTACGACATAGATACGATAGATTGGAAAGTGCGCAACAAGGCAAACGTTTTCAAGGCCGAGGGGGATGCGGTGCGTTTCGAGCTCGATCGCGCGGGATTGAAGGCGGCGAGCTAATGGAGGTTTTCGCCGGACGGGGTGGAGGTGAGAGTCCGCGGCATCACCGCTACGAACAATCTCCCCGTGATAACTACCGTGGAGCAGACGCGGGTGCGGGAGAATTTCGCCGTCCGGCGGGAAGGGGATCGCCAGGCGGTCGTGAACGGTTCGCTCTCCTATGAACTGCCCACCTCCGCCCGGACGGAAGTGAAGCGTTCGGAGGGCGATTGGCGGAACGTCTCGCGGGCCGCGCCGGACAGACGGGCGCAGGGGGAGATTTTGACTATAACTATACCGCACGGCATCGCGCCGCGCGATGCTGAATGTTCGTGGCGCATCCGGTTCGCGGCGAATGACGCGAATTGAGCGAATTGCAGGAGAGAGAGGAAAGGCTATGAAGACGTATATTTCAACGCAGAGACGCAGAGACGCAAAGACGCAGAGATTTTTTGCAAAAATTCTCTCTGCGACTCTGCTCCTCTGCGTCTCTGCGTTAAACATACTCGCGGACGTGGTGCGCGAGTCGGCAAGGGAACTGCCGGTAATTGCGGACGTGGACGTGGTCGTGGCCGGTGGCGGGTTCGCCGCGACGGCGGCTGCAATCGCCGCGAAGGAAGCGGGCGCGAGCGTATTCCTCGTGATGCCGCGCCAGAATCCCGCAGACGACATCATCTCGACGCGCCGCCTTTGGGCGCAGGAGGGGGACGAAGGGTTGGAGGATACTCTCCTCGCCGCCACGATACCCGTCACGCACAATGCTTCTTTCGACTACAAGCCGTCGAGCGAAGCGACAAATTCCGCGCATCTTGACAACTCGCACGTCGTGCTGAAGGACGGCGTGTGGGGAGTCGTGGAGAAGCAGACTGTGCAGTATGACGGCGCGGTGGACATCGATATAACGCCGCAGGAGGGCGACTACCGCGTCACGTCGGTCACGATGCACTATCACGTGAAGAGCGATTACGGCTCGGATTCGATAGAGGTTCTTCTGGACGGCGTACCCGTGCCGGGCGAGGCGAAGACTACATCCAACTCCGCATACTACACGTGGACTTTCACGCCGTCGGAGCCGTTTGCGGCAAGGGAGTTCACGGTGCGCAGCGGACTTTCCGCAAACGCCAAGCGCCAGTTGATAGGCGAGATAATCGTGGGGACGGACGGCTCGTTCGCGACGGACGCGGCAAGCCCCGTGGCGTTTTTCAAGTCCATCGACACGGCATTGCGCGATGCGGACGTGGACTACTTCACTAACGCACAGGCCACGGATGTTTTGCGCGACGGCGAGGGGAAGATTGCCGGTATCGTGATTGCAGACCGCAGCGGCAGGCAGGCCGTGCGGGCGAAGGCGGTTGTGGATGCGACGGAGTGGGGCAACATCGCCCGCAAGGCCGCCCGCATGCGCAAGAGGCCGGGGAGCGGCGCAACGACGAAATTCACACGCGTGCTGACGGTGAATGCGGCAGATGAAATCGTTTTGCCGGAGGGGTATTCGGCTGTGGAGGTGCCCGTTGCGGCGGCGACCGCGACGATAAATCCAAACGATTTGCACCCGACTAGAAAGTCGTTCAGCTACGAGTTGAAGAACGTTGCAATATCAAAGGATTTCGAGCTGGCGGATATGGACTACCGGCGCATCAATGCGATAAACCATGCAATGCGCAGCGACGTGTGGATCCGCTCGGTGGTCGATCAGTCGGAGAAACCGTTTTTCGTGCCGCCGGATGCGATTGCAAGCGCGAACGGCACGGTGGAGGCGTGGCCTGGCACGGGCGGAGTTCCGCTCGCGGCGTTCGTGCCGGAAGGGATGGACAACTTATGGGTTGCGGGCATGGCCGCCGATTTCGATGCGGCGATTGCGGAGCGGCTTTCATTCCCGGGAATTGCGGCGACGATCGGGCGGCGCATCGGCAAGGAGGCGGCTGCGGCGGCGAAGAAGATTTCCATTGCTTGGGAAGTTTCCTGCGGGGAGGAGATTGCCGGATCCGCAGACGGATGCGAGGTGAAGGAGCCTCTCCGCCGGCCGATAAACGTGGGCAATGAGAAAGA
>JAFVCR010000150.1 GCA_017479035.1 Kiritimatiellia bacterium
AAACCCTCCGCGGGCGAGGTGCGAAGCCGCACAGGCATGCCCGCGTCCCCACAGTACACAGTGGGGGTGGACATTGCTAACAAGAACTACAAACCGCAAACCCTCCGCGGGCGAGACGCCCGCGTCCCCACAGTACGCACTCACACATTCTCTCGAATCTCTGTGCCTCTGCGTTGAGCGTATTCTGGAAAAAGTCTCCCATCGTTTTTCTTCATTTCCGGAATATATTTTCCCTTGATTTTATTGGCTCAAATGAATATCGGGGATAATTTATCCCGGATTTTCCGAGATAAGCGTGTCTTGCCGCGTCTGCTTGACATTTTATCCTTTACCGGGTTGCCGGGTTTTTATCGCCGTTATGGGGTAGGGGTCAGGCGAGAAGAGTCTGGGTGAATTTGTCCACGCCGGAGATTGTGGCATGCACTAGACTGCGGCGGGGATGTTCGCCTTCGATTTTGACGTGCAAGTATTCGCCGGACCAGCCTTCGCTTGTGCCGTTGGCGGATTTCTCCACGCACACATCCACTTCTTTGCCGACCCAGGAGTCCATTATGCGTAAGCGGCGCAAGCCCGCATCGCGTATGAGGAGGCGGGCACGCTCTTGCCGCGTCTTCTTGACAATGGCACCTTCCATCGCGGCGGCAAGAGTGCCGGGACGCTCGGAGTAGGGGAAGGCGTGTATTTGTGCAAAGTCCCACAATGCAAGGAAGCGGCGAGTTACCATGAAATCCTCTTCGCTCTCGCCGGGGAATCCGCATATCACGTCTGCGCCAAGGGTGCCTTCCGGCACGGCATTGCGGAAACCTTCGCAAAGGGCGTTGAGTTTCTTCAAGTTGCAGGGGCGCAGCATGGCTTTGAGAATGTCGTTGGAGGCGCTTTGCAGGCTCAAGTGCAGATGGCGGCACACGCGCGGATTGCGGGCGAAGAGTTCGATGATGTCTTTATCCATCACGCCGGGTTCGATGGAGCCTAGCCGTATGCGGAAGCCGTCGCCCACTGCCAATATCGCTTCGACGAGGTCGGCAAGGCTCTGTTTTTTGGAGCGATACTGAACGAGGTTGCATCCTGTAAGGACGATTTCGGTGAAACCCGCATCAACTATTCTGCGGGATTGTTCGAGGAGTTTGTCGAAGTTTTCGCTTTTGCTTCTGCCTCTGACTTGGGGGACGATGCAGTATGCGCATTTCGAGTTGCATCCGTCTTGAACCTTGAGGAATGCGCGCGCCGATTTGAGAGGTATTGCGAAATTTTTGGCGGAGGCCGGCGCGGGTGCGAGCAAGCGTCCCAATTCCGCACTTGCGTTTGCGTCTTTGCCGGGCAGGCAGCCGATGGCGAATACCTGCTTGCCGGTGTGGTATTTGCGCATATTGGCGATAAGTTTCTCGCAATCCTTCTCGGCATTTGCGGTAACGGAGCATCCGCGCACCACTATTATGTCGGCATCTGCGGGCGCGTGGACAAGTTCGTGGCCAGCGGCTACGGCGCGCGCCTCGAAGGCGGACGATTCCGCTTTGTTGAGCCTACATCCGAAAGTGATTGTGGCAATCTTCATTGGTGCGCCTCTGCGGGGGTGTCGATATAATCACGTGCGCGCGCGGTGGCATCGCTTGCCATTTCCTCCGTCGCTTCGAGGCCTGCAAATTTCACGAGATCGGCGGACTCGAGGAAACGTTTGAGATGCGCGATGGCCTCCGGCGGGAACGCGGGATTTTCTTGCGCCATGAGCAAAAACTCGCCTGTGGTGAGTTGCGGAGCTTTTATGCCGTGCTGGCGCGATATGTAGCGGCGCACGACCATTGTGAGTTCCACGTAGAAATCTTTGTATCGGCCGCGTTGCGGGAGTTGTTTCTTGAGCAGTTCGTCAAGTTCCCAGCGGGCGCGTTCCTGCGGGCTCATGCGATGGATGCGCACGAGAGTGCGGATGCGCCGCACCGTAAAAATGAGAATTGCAAACCCCGCAGCCGCAGCCACGCACCACAATGCGGCAATGCCCGCGAGACGCCACGAAAAAGGCGGAGGATCGAATTGCGGATTGATTTCAATATCTCCAGTGACGGGCGGCAGGGGTTCGGCTTCGAAGACTATAGGTTTCGTCCAGAACAAATCGCCAACGGCAAACGGCGCGAGGCGATAGCGTTTTGCACCCGGTTCGGGCACGAGCCGCCAGCGCGAAACCATGCGGGTTTTGCCGCCGTCGAGCGGTTCGGGGTCTTCCTCGAAATCCTCCGCCACGCGAAAACCCTGGAAGCGATCGCGCAGGTCGGGCATGGAGATGCGCTCCGCAGTTTCCAGCGTGATGGTGAGAATGAAGTCCTTTGCCAGGCTGACTTTGTCGGAGAGGGTTTGCGCTTTCACCTCAACGCCGCCTTGGGAAAGGTCGTATTCCAGAGCGGCGCATTGCATTGCGCATAATGCGCTTGCCGCCAAAAGAAAGAATCGTCTCATCGCCGCAGAGCCCTCCGTTTGAACAGTGCGCGGATTTTGTGGATGTATTCTTCGCCGGTGGAGAGAGAGACGGTGTCGATGCCGTTGCGTGCGAAAAGTTCTTCGCGGCGGCGCGCGTCGTCTGCGGCGGCGGCGTTGAATGCTTCCCGCACTTTCGCATCCGCCGTATCCACAAGCGCGAGATCGCCCGTTTCGGGGTCTTCAATCTCCACGAGGCCGCAATTAGGCAGTGAAAGTTCGGCGGCGTCGTGGATGTCGAAGCAGACGAGATCGTGATGGCGAGCGGCGGTTTTGAGTTCCCTCTCCCACGTGGATGAAGAGTCCTTGAAATCGCTGACGAGGAACACCACGCCGCGCCGCTTGAATACGCCGCCGAGGAATTTCAACGCCTCGGCAATGTCCGTGCCGCCAGTCGCTTCATCCGCAGAGGAGAGCACTTCGCGCACGAGCCGCATCACGCTTTGGCGGCCTTTGTTCGGAGGGATGAATTTCACGATGCGCCCGGAGAAAAGGATGAGGCCGATTTTGTCCTGATTGCGCAGCGCGGTGAGCGCGAGAAGGGCTGTGACTTCGGCGGCGAGTTCCGCTTTCGTGCGGCCGGCAGTGCCGTAGTCTTGCGAGCCGGAAACATCGACCATGAAAACGACCGTCAGTTCGCGCTCTTCGCTGAAGCGTTTTATGAAGGGTGTGCCGGTGCGGGCGGTGACGTTCCAGTCTATCGTGCGCACGTCGTCTCCCACGACGTATGGGCGCACTTCGTCGAACTCCACGCCCTGGCCTTTGAAGGTGGAGTGGTAGTCGCCGCTCAGGCTTTCATCCACGAGCCTGTTGGTGAGGATTCGTATCTTCCCCACCTTCGCCATCAATTCCTGTACATCAAGTGCCATGCGAATGCTCCTTTACACGGCCTCTGCGAAGAGTTCCAGCTGCACAGCCTCTGCAGGGTTGCTCTTCCGGGTTGTTTCATTCTGAAGATCGAAATTGAACACTAGGGCTTCAACTACTGCATGGCGATTCTCGATTTTGGCACCATTGTGATAAAAATGGTCTTTTGTAGCGATGTTGAACTTGTGCCAAAAGCGATTCATCATTTCATTTGCGCGATAATCGTTGTGATGCCATGTGGACAGAACGAATTTCGCACGGGTACTGGAGAGCGCATCGAACAGCCGGTGTTCGTCTTGAGCCGTCCATGTATTGTAGTAGTCCGCGTAGCGGCCGTAGTACGGAGGGTCGCAGTAAATGAAATCCCCTTGTCCGGCCATTGCTATAGTGTCGGCGAAATCGGATATTCTGAAGTCCCATTGAATAACGCGCATTTGCCGGGCCACTGCGTCAATCTGATTGCATATTTTTGTGATGTATGCGGGGGAGAATCTGCCGGATTTCTTGCAGAACGGCACATTCCATGCGCCACGTGAATTGAAACGCATCATGCCGTTGAATCCCGCCCGTGACAGGAACAGAAAATCGTACGGGTCGTGCGACTTGTTGAAACGTGCGCGTACGGTCTTGAAATAATCGTCGCCGCCGTTGGCAGAGCCTTCCAGCATAGCACCTTCGTGCTTGAGGTATGCCCGCATGGAATCGCCGGTTATGGTGCCGTCTTGCACGGCCTTGTAGAAAGCGATCGTGTGGGGATTGGTATCGCCTGCAACGTGCAAGCCGGGAAATGGAGAGTTGAAGCCTACTGCGCCAGTCCCGAAGAAAGGTTCTATCCACCGTGCGGCAGGTGCAATGCCTGCGGATGCGGCGATTTCGTTTATCCATGGCACGAGACGGGTTTTTATTCCCTGCGATTTTATCGGTGGAACGATGATGCGCATATCAATGCTCCAGTCTCCCGCAAATGGCGGAATGCCGTGCGATGTATTGGCGATAAGACGCAAGATTGTGGTAATGCATTCCCTGGGCGTCTTTAGCACTGTAATAGTTCATCCAATAGTCGTCGAACACGTCCTCGCCCAACTCTGCAAATGTTCCCATGCCGTTGACGAGTTTGTCTATTTCAAGTACGCTGCCGATATTCCTAGTGTTGCCGCTGCCTATCCGATCGCTCGCGATTTTCCACTTCGGTTGCACGAAAAAAATGAATTTCTCTATTACCGAACGTATCTCCCGGAGGTTGTGAATTCCGTATATCTTGCAGTCCTGTCCTGCAATCGGTACTTGGCGGTAGAGCATTCCTATCACGAGGTGGCATTTGTACGCATTGTATGGGTAATCCGTATTTTTGCATATATTCCTGTTGCGGAAGTATCCCCAATACGAACCGAGCGTCATGCCGTTGATTTTGCCGGTGTCTCCGTAATAACTCGATTTGAAGTCGACGGCAAATAGATTCCCCTTTGGATCCTTGAACGTCAAATCGGGATAATAGTTCTGCGCCGATGGCAATTCCAGTTCCAAATTATTTCGTTGCGCGAACGCATGGAGGCGAGGGATGAGCAGTATTTCTATAATTTTAGATACGACTTTCGTGTCGTTCGTTATAGAATATACGTTCTTGTCAACGTCGATGAACCCTTTTACGATCCATTGGTTGGCATCCGTCTCCAACAGATTCTTATATCCGCAAACTTCTTCTGCGAGCAGACTCTGGAATTTCCTTGCATTCATCATCTGGCGGTTTTCATGGGACGGGGATGGTGGAGAGGAGGCGGTCGATGATTTTGGCGGAGGTGACCTCTTCGGCTTCGGCTTCGTAGGTGAGGAGGATGCGGTGGCGGAGGACGTCGTAGGCGACTTCCTTCACGTCCTGCGGCGTGGCGTAGGCTCTGCCGCGCAAGAGGGCGTTGGCGCGCGCGGCCTTGTTGAGAGCGAGCGTCGCGCGGGGAGATGCGCCGGTCTGGATGAGGGGCTTCAAATCCTCGAGACCTTTGGTGCGCTCCGGCTAGCGAGTGGCAAAGACGATGTCGAGGATATAGTCGCCGACTTTTTCGTCGCAATAGACTTCATCGAGGGCGGCGCGGAGGGAGGCGATGTCCTCGCGGGAGACGACGGCTTGTACTTGCGGGGGCGCGGCCTTTTCCGCAAAGCGTTGCATGATGCGCCGCTCGTCCGCGCGGGAGGGGGTTTCTACGAGGCACTTGAACATGAAGCGGTCGACCTGCGCTTCGGGGAGGGGGTAGGTGCCTTCCTGCTCAAGCGGGTTTTGAGTGGCGAGGACGAGGAACGGATCGGGAAGGGAGTAG
>JAFVCR010000151.1 GCA_017479035.1 Kiritimatiellia bacterium
CCTTCGGGGCTTGGCGGGGGTGGACATTGCTACCAAAAACTGCAAACTGCACACTACTGACCGCGGGCGAGACGCCCGCGTCCCCACAGGCCACAAACTCTCATTTTTCGTGTATTTCGTGTATTTCGTGGTTAAAAATAAAACTGCAAACTGCAAATCCGCCGCGGGCGAGACGCCCGCGTCCCCACAGTACACAGCATGACAACTGCAAACTACAAACTGCAAACTGCGGGATAAGGGTGAAAAGGATAAATACATTGACTTTCCGCAGCGGAAATGGTAAAATTCGTTCTAAAGCGTTTCATTTGCAAGGAGATGCCAGATGACAAGAGAAGAACTCATCAAAACAATGCTCGAAGACCTGCGCGGAATGCTCCAGGCCGATGGCGGAGACCTCGAACTCGTTGAAATTGCGGACAAGACCGTGAAATTGAAACTCACGGGGCACTGCGGTTCGTGTCCGTTCGCAATGATGACGCTCAAGAACGGAATCGAGCAGAAACTCCAGGAAATCGACCCCGAGATCGTAGTCGAGCGCGTGGAGGATTGACGCGATAAAACAATGGCGAAGAAACTCGACAATATACGCAATTTCTGCATCATCGCCCATGTGGATCATGGGAAGACCACGCTTTCGGATCGTATTCTCGAACTGACGAAAGCCGTGCCGCTGCGCGAATTGAAGGAACAGACCCTCGATGCGATGGACCTCGAACGCGAACGCGGCATCACGATAAAAAGCCATCCGGTCTCGATGATGTATCGCGCAAAGGACGGCAAGGAATATCTCTTCAACCTCATCGACACCCCCGGGCACGTGGACTTTGCATACGAGGTCTCGCGTTCGATGGGTGCGTGCGAAGGTGCGCTTCTGGTGGTGGATGCCGCGCAGGGCGTAGAGGCGCAGACCGTGGCCAATACGTATTTTGCGCAGGATGCGGGGCTTGAGATCGTGCCTGTCCTCAACAAAGTCGATTTGCCGGGCGCGGACGTGAAAGGCGTAAGCCAGCAGGTGGAGGACATACTCGCGATAGAGATGGATTCGCCTCTCCTCGTATCGGCAAAGACGGGCATGGGATGCGAAGATGTCCTCGAAGCGATCGTGAATCGTATCCCGCCGCCGGAAACCGCCGGCGAAGATGCGCCTTTGCGCGCGCTCGTGTTCGATAGCGTATTCGACGAGTTTCGCGGCGTTATAGTATACGTCCGCATAGTTGACGGTTCTGTAAAAGCGGGGCAGAGCGTAAAGTTCATGGCCTCCGGCGTGGCTACGACTCTGCACGAAGTAGGAATTTTCTCGCCGTCAAAGAAACCCGCCGAATCCCTTTCCGCCGGTCAGGTGGGCTACCTCGTGGGCACGGTGAAAGACCCCGCCGAAATCAAAATCGGCGATACGGTTACCACGCAAAAACTCGGCGCGGAAGATCCCCTCCCCGGCTTCCACGACATCCGCCCCACCGTCTTCTGCGGCATCTACCCGATGAGCACCGACGAATTCGAGAAAGTCCGCCAAGGTCTCGAAAAACTCCATTTGAACGACAGCGCATTCTCCTTCCATCATGAGTCGTCCCTTGCACTTGGCTTCGGCTTCCGGTGCGGATTCCTCGGGCTGCTGCACATGGAAATCGTCCAGGAACGCCTGCGGCGGGAATTCAATCTCGACATCATCTCCACCGCGCCCGGCGTGGTATACAAGGTGAAGATGAAAGACGGCACGGAGAAAGACCTCGACAATCCCTTGCAGATGCCCGATCCCTCCGCGATGGAATCGATCTCGGAACCCGTATTGAAAGCGCGTATCATCACGCCATCCGAAAGCGTTGGCGACGTTATGCGCATCGTAATGGACAGGCGCGGGCTTGTGGAAGGCACTGAAACCGTGGACGCACACCGCTTGATGCTGCATTGCCGCCTGCCGCTGAACGAGATTCTGCTCGACTTCCACGACACTCTCAAATCCGTATCGCACGGCTATGCCTCGATGGATTACGAAATGGCCGGCTACCAGACAAGCGACATCGTCAAGATGGATATTCTCCTCAATGGCGAGACCGTTGACGCTTTCGCCACGATGGTCAATCGCGACAAGGCTCGCGCACGCGGCCAGCAGATGTGCAAAGCACTTGCCGAGACGATCCCTCCTCACCAGTTCAAAATCCCCGTCCAGGCGGCCATCGGCAAGACCGTTATCGCCCGCGAGGACATCCGCCCGTTCCGCAAGGACGTGCTGGCTAAACTCTACGGCGGCGATGTGACGCGCAAGATGAAAGTCCTCGAAAAACAAAAACGCGGCAAGGCTCGCATGAAAGAGTTTGGCCACGTCAACGTGCCGCAATCGGCATTCATCGCCGTCCTCAAAGGCACTGTCAAGGACAGCTAAATCTCCATCGCGCGATAATCACGGCAGCCTCCTGCCGCAAACAAAAAAGCGCAAGCATTTGCTTGCGCTTTTTTGTTTGCCAGACGGATTCGTCACACTTCCGTGTGCGTGCCGTAGTAGGCGTTGAGATACATCTGCTTGATTTCGCTCATCAGCGGATAGCGGGGGTTCGCGCCGGTGCACTGGTCGTCGAACGCTTGTTCGACCATGTCGTCGAGCCGCGCGAGGAAGTCCGCCTCGTCCGGTGCGTAGTCGCGGATGGTGGGCTTGATGCCGATCTTCTCCTTGAGTTCCGCCACGGCCTTGACGAGGAGTTCGAGTTTTTCTTCGTCGCTGCTCCCGCCAAGCCCGAGCGCATCCGCCACCATCGCATAGCGCGAGAGCGTCTTGGGATGGTCGTATTGCGGGAATGTACCCATCTTCGGCGGGACGTTCTTCGAGTTGAACCGCAGCACTTCTATCATCATCAGCGCGTTGGCCACGCCGTGCGGGATGTGATGGAACGCGCCGAGTTTGTGCGCCATCGAGTGCATCACGCCGAGGAATGCATTTGCAAACGCCATACCGGCCATAGTGGCGGAGTGCGCCATCTTCTCGCGCGCTTCGGGGTCGGCCTTGCCGGTGGCGGCGGACTCGTAGCAGCGTGGCAGATACTTGAACGTCACCTGTAGCGAACGCAGCGCGAGGCCGTCCGTGAAGTCGGTCGCCATCATGGATGCTATCGCTTCAAGCGCATGGGAGACCGCATCGATGCCGGACGCGGAGGTAAGCCCGCGCGGCGCGTTCATGTGCAAGTCCGCATCCACGATTGCCATGTCGGGCATCAATTCGTAGTCGGCGAGGGGATACTTCACGCCGGTCGTCTCGTCCGTGATCACGGCAAATGGCGTAACTTCGGAGCCCGTACCTGCGGAAGTTGGGATTGCCACGAAATATGCCTTGTCGCCCATGTGCGGGAAGGTATAGACGCGCTTGCGGATGTCCATGAAGCGCATCGCCATGTCCGCAAAGTCCGCCTCCGGGTGCTCGTAGAGAACCCACATGATCTTCGCCGCGTCCATTGCCGAACCGCCGCCGATTGCAATGATAACATCGGGCTTGAACGCGCTCATCAACTTCGCGCCTTCCTTTGCACAGGCCAGCGTGGGATCGGGTGCTACGTTCGAGAACGTCGTGAACCGTATCCCCTGCTGCTCCAGCGCGGTCTCGATCGGCTTGGTGTAACCG
>JAFVCR010000152.1 GCA_017479035.1 Kiritimatiellia bacterium
CACTAGCAATTCATGAAAGAAACTCGTTGCGGCTCACACGGACGACCGCGAAAGATATCCTATTGGGATGTCCTGCACCACCATCGCGGCGCGACGTGCGGCTTGATAGTCGCGTATGCGTATGGAGTCCAACGCTGCAAGAATGAATATCATCGCCCAGCACACTCCGCCTGTGGCGGAAATCGAGAAGAAGACGAATTCCCCCATGTTCACGAACAGGAAACATATCAACCCCGCAAGCGGTGCATACGCTCTCCGCGCCATGAAAAGAAGACTTGCTCCGATTGCAAAGATCAAGAACAGCCCCATCCCGAAAACCCCTCCTTCTTCGAGAATCGCCGTGATCCACACGCTCTTCTCCACCGGCGCAGAAAGAAGTTGCTTCCATGATGTCACCTCTAGCCTGCGCATCCCTTTGGAAACTTGGAACCCATTTCCGATAAGCGGACTTTCCTTGAAATTGTGCAAGCCGGACATCATCATTCCTAGGCGCGTATACAGGACGTTTTCCGTGTTCAAGTCGGAGAGGGTTACCTTGTCGCTCGAGCCTTTGTATTTCAAAGCAAATCTGGCGACGCCGGCTTGAAATCCCGGCAGCAGAATCACCGCAAGTGCCAGAGCTATGATGGTAAGCATTATGGCACTTGTCACGCGTGAACGCCACTGCCCCGTAACTCCCTGCCCGCGAGAACGCATGAAAAACCACGATACCGACGCAAGCGCAAGTATGTACACCGCCATGCCCGTGCGCGATGACGTAAGATATATGAGGTATGGTGTCGGCGCAAGAAGCGCAAGATACAACGGGTGAAGCCGCTTCACGCCGAACAGCATATCGTAGTATACCGCCATCGTTATCATGCTTATGATTGGGCCGAACGCCTGTGAGTGCATGGACATCCCCACGAACAGGGACTTATACTCCAATCCCTCCTCCCGGTACATCAACAGAAGCTCCGGCTGCACTTGCGAAATCATCGGGAACGGCACAAGGCATAGCGACCCCCACACGAAATACGCCGCGAACACAAGCATTATCGCGCGAACGCGCCGTTGATCCACGCGCCTGTCGCTGATTATTTCGTTTGCAAGCCCCAGCATACCAAGATAGGAAAAGAGAAACAACCCAAGTTTGAGATACGAGATCATCGGCATCCATCCGCCCATAGACGGAATTATCATGTACAGGATGTACGGTATCAGCATCAAAAACGGAGACACCAGGCTGGACTTGCGCCGACCCATCAAACGGAACATCAAGAGAAACCCCAACCCCATAAGCGTCACTCGCTGCGATAACGCAAAGATGCTGCTCTTCGGCAGAAGATATGCATTGCCGTTTATCAACGTTGGTATCAGCAACAGCCAGAAGAACAGCAACTCGCCTTTGTGACTAAATATAGATCCGAAAATAAACGGCACCAGCAGCACGAATGCGCTGCATCGCGTGTAATGGCACGCCAAGCATATCGCAAAGAGGAATACTCCGTAGGTGTAGAACGTGCGTTTGTCAAAAGGGCTGTCGTCTCGTCTCATGTCGTCTCCGGAATCATCTTGCCGCAACAAGTTTGCGGAACGCATCTATCTGTTCTGGCTCTCCTATCGCCATTGCCGTGTCCCCAGCCGCGAACCTCCATGCAGGCCCCGGGTTGCGATGTTTCTCTCCATCGCGCACAACCGCCACAATGCTTGCGCCCGTCCGTGCACGAATATCAAGTTCCTTGATGCTTTTCCCGGCAGCAATGGATCCCGCCGCGATGTCGATCGACTGGTGGTAGTCCCCCGGAACCGTAAGCGTCTTGACCTTGCGCACGATGCCTGTCGTTTCCTGCTGGCGTTTCTTCTCCGCCTGCAACGCTTCGGTAAAGCGGAAACCCGCCGCGCGCCCGGCTTGGCGAAAACGGTTCCACCCGAAACTTCCCAGCACTGCCATCACCACCAGTAGCACGAACCGCGCCACGGGATCGTCCGGCATAAGGTTCACGTTCACCACCACAAGATGTAGCAGCGCCACCATTATTCCCCCCGCCGCGAGAAACCACGACACTATCTGCTGCACCGCGCCGATCCACCTGCGGTTTTTGCGGTCGCGCTGCGCAATACGCCCGCCTGTGAGGACGAATCCGATGTCGCGCCCTAGGCTGCGGCAGAGGAAGTATATCGGATACAGCGCGCCCACGCAAAACATGTTCACCCCGAACGAGAAAAACGTCCGCTTGTGCGCATCGAAGAATTGCGAAAGCGAACTCCAATCCGTCGCAATCAGCATCGATGCCGCAACGAACACCGCAATGTGCAGTATCGCCAAAAGCCCCATCCAGAACAGCCTCGTTCTTATGTGTCTTTTCAGCGGCCCCGGCACGCTCGCCGTGCGATAGCGCGCAAGCCAGTCGTGATATGCCGCGAGCCACCCCTTCAGCCGCGACGGCATGTACTTCTCGCACCAGTCGCCTATCGGATCGCTCGCCTTCAAAATCGCAGGATTGAGAATCGTCGTCACTAGCGACACCCCCACCGCAATCTGATACATCGGATTTGCAAAATCCCCCGTCTCGGTCATATACAGCAGCGCCACCATGTATGCAAACTCGCCTATCTGCGCAAGCCCCAGCCCCGTCTGCACCGCGTCTTTCACACCCTGTCCCGCAAGGATGCTCATCGTTGTTATGTTGAACGACTTTCCAATCACCACCACCAATATCAAAAGCAGTATCGCACACCAGTTCTGCGCCAGTGCCGCAGGATTTACCAGTATTCCTATCGACACGAAAAACATCGCCGAGAACATGCTCCGCAGCGGAGCCACCAGTTCCAGAAGCCTCCTGTGCACCCAGCTACACGCGCCGATGATCCCCACCAGAAATGCCCCCAGCGCAAGTGAATAGTCCAGCTTGAACGCCGCCCAGCTCACGAAGAAGCAACACCCCAAAAGCGTCAGCAGCAGCGTCTCGGGATCCTTCATCCGTCCCACGTAATTCAAAAGCCTCGGCACGAACATCAGCCCAAACACCAACACCGCCACGAAAAACACTGCAAGCCCGCCCATCGAAAGCCCCAGCTCCCCCACCGAAATCCCACTGCCGTGCGCCACGCCCACGATGATCGCGATAATGCCCACGCACAAAATGTCCTCGCCTATCGTCGTGCCAAAAATATAGCGGACGAACTTTCTGCTCTGCCATCCCATCTCTTCTATCGTCTTTGAAAGCAGCGTCGTTGCGCTGTCGCATATCGCCGCCCCCAGAAAGAGCGCCGGCACGGTATCCCACCCGAACACCTTTCGCCCCACCGTGTAGCCCAGCGCGATCATCACCACCACGTCGAATATCGCGCTCGGCATCGCCACTCCCTTGATGCGCTTCATCTCGCTCGGCGAAAATTCCAGCCCAAGCGCGAACATCAAAAACACTATCCCCAGCTGCCCAATCGTCGCTATCGACTGCTGATCCGCAAAAAGTTCCGTCCCCCACACGTGCGGACTCAACAGTATCCCGGAGAGCAGGTATCCTATCACCTTCGGCCATTTCAGACGCGTGAACACAACGCTCACCGCACCCGCCACGCTCATCAAAAGCGCCAGATCCTGGAACAGTGCGCCTTCAGTCATCCGCCACCTCACCCTCAAGATCGTAGCCGCGCGTTTTCGTTATCCTCACGCGTATGAATTTCCCCGTCTCCGCCGCACCGTCCACAAACGTCACGCCGTCCACTTCGGGAGCCTGCCCTTCAATCCTCGCCACTCCAGGCGCGATCACCAACGCCTTGAACGTCTTGCCCCGGAGCGCCTTCGCGCATTTCCGCCAGATTCTCTTCTGCAGCAGCATCACCAGCTCCATGCGCACTTCGGCAGTCTGCTTCGAAACGCGCCTCATCTCCGCCGCCTTCGTCCCATCTTCCGGCGAATACGCAAACGCGCCCAAATGGTCGAACTGCATTTTTTCGAGGTCTGCAAGCATCCTCTCGAAACGCTTTTCAGTCTCGCCCGGATGCCCCGTCATCACCGTCGTGCGCAGCGTCACGCCCGGCACCGCCGCGCGTATTCTTTCCGCCGCGCCGAGCGACGCCTCTATCGCCTCCCTGCGGTTCATCGCTGCGAGCACCTCCGGCACCGTATGCTGCAGCGGCACGTCCACATACCTCGCCGCGTGCGGACTTGTCCTCATCCATTCGAGAAACCCGTCCGTTATTTCGTTAGGATACGAATACAGCACGCGTATCCAGAAGTCCCCTTTTATCGCATCGAGTTCCCGCAAAAGCTCCACCAGCCCCGCGCCCTTGCCTTTGCCCAGATCGATGCCGTACAGCATCGGATCCTGCGCAATGATGTTCAACTCGCGGCAGCCGGTTTTCACAAGTTCCCTCGCCTCCGCCACGATGCTCTCCTTCGCGCGGCTGCGGTATTTGCCGCGTATCGCCGGGATCGCGCAGTATGCGCAGCGGTGCGCGCACCCCTCTGCGATCTTGACGTACGCAAACGCCGCGCCGGAAAAACGCAACGCCGCTATCGGCGGATCGAAAACCTTTTTCGCCTGCCCCGGCGGCACCACCATGCGTCCCGTCGCGCCGTCCAGCACGTCGCAGATCCTGTCGAGCGCGTCGATGCCAAGGAACGCATCCACATCCGGGAAAAGTTTTGCAAGATCCCCCTTGTACCGCTGCACGAAACACCCCGAAACTATCACCGCCCTGCACGCGCCCGCCTTCTTCAATTCGCACGCGCGCAGTATTTCCGCCGCGGCCTCCTCCCGTGCGCTTTCGATGAACGCGCAGGTGTTCACAAGTATCACATCCGCTTCTTCCGGACTTGGCGCGGCGCGATAGCCCGCCTTTATTATATGCCCGGCCATCACCTGCAGATCCACGGTGTTCTTCGCGCATCCCAACGCCACGAACCCTACCGACACATCCTTCTTCTTCATGCCCATGCGTCGCAATCCTTTCTCCACGAACGGTCGCACCTCGTGGCCACGCCCTCCGGGAACGCGCGGCGGATTCTCCTGCCGTCGGTCGTCACCCACAATCCGTCCGTCCTGAAAACTTCCAGCTCCCTCTTTGCATCGCGGAAGCCGAGCCCTCCCTCCGGCTTCGTGAGCGATATGAAAAGCGGCGGTGTGATTTCCTCCAGCTGCACGAGCGCATTTTCCATCGCCTTGCGGTTTTCCTCGCGCATTTCGGGGCTTGCTACCACGGTCTTCGCACCCATTTCCCGGAGTTCGGCGAGCGCGGCGCGGTTTGCCGCGTAAAGCGTCCAATCCGCCGTCACATCCTCCGCGCCGAGAGCCTTGAGCATCCGCAGCGCGGCCGCGTCCCCCGCCTCCCATTTTGCGAACCCGCCGTGCATGAGCCTTTTCACAAGCGTGCGCAACACGCCGCAATCGTCTTCGCGCGTCCACACCGGCAAAGCGATCCGCGTCCCGCGCGGCAACCTTGCCGCGTCCGCAAACTTCGTCCCCGCGCCGATGCGCACCACCGTCTCGTCGAATCCTTCTCCGGCATTCTCCGTCCACTGTTCGAGACGTATCTTCAAACTGCGCACCGGAGCGGCCGCTTCCGGCACGGACATCTGCGGCAAGAGAAACTCCTTTCCGCGCTTCTCCAACGCTTCACCGAGTTCCCTCCTCGCCGCATTCAACACCGCCGCCGGCGCAAAGAGCCTTTCATCGTCCTTCACCTCCACTCTCCGCGCAAGCCATCTCGTGCCGCCCCATCTGGAGAACGCCGCCTTCACCGCCTCTTGCGTCTTTGCCGGATTCGCCGCCTTGTCGAGCGTCGCCGCATGGAACACTTCCGCGCCTTCGCACTTCGCCCTCACTCCGTCCGGCTTCAGCTGCACTTCAATGTCGATCTCTTCGCCCGCAAGCAGCGTTTCCCCCCGCGCCGGCCCCGGCGGCGAAAAACGTCTTTTCACCGCTTCGCTGTGCCCGCAATATACCGCCATTCCTCCATGCAGAACGTTTTGCAGCTCCCCCTTTGGCACCTCCACTTCCACGTCGCTCCCCGCCGGCGCCTCGAACACGTTGCGCCGCGCGATCGCAAGCCTCATCGCACCTATACCGAATCCCGCCGGCCTCTCCTCTTGATCCACCACAAACTGCAACCCATCGTGCCGCTCTATCGCCCGCCGCGTATGGAACCTCATCCAGACCCGTCCCTGGCGGTCTTTCGTAAGACGTTTCACCGTGCCGATTTCAGCCCCCAGATGCGTGCGGTTCGCGGGGTCTGTCTTCTCCGCGCCGTCGTCGAATCCGTGCGCGTAGAGCGTAGTCGTCCTCCGCGAAAAAATCGTCTCGAGATCCTCTTGCGCCACCGTATGCACCTGCGCACCGTCAAGCCGCTCGCGGTAGAATTTCGTCACCGCGCCCACATACAGCGCGCTCTTCATGCGTCCTTCTATCTTCAGCGATGCCGCGCCGGAGGCCTTCAATTCCTCCAGATCATCCGCCAGGCGCAAATCCCTCATAGAGAACGGCAGCAGCCTCCTCCCCTCTTCGTTCTCGTACGCCGCGCGGCAGCAGTATGCGCATTCGCCCCTGTTGCCGCTTCTTGCGTGCGCCATCGCCGAGAAAAGGCACAGCCCGCTTATCGAATAGCACAACGCGCCGTGCACGAACACTTCGATCTCCACGCCGCATCTTTCCGCAACGGTCCGCACGTCCTTCAGCGGAATCTCCCGTGCAAGCACCACACGGCGGAATCCTCTCTCCTTCAGCGCAAGCACCCCTTCGAGATTGTGCGCCGTCAGTTGCGTCGATGCGTGCAGTTCGAGGTTCGGGAACATCCCGCGGCATATCCTCGCCACGCCCAGGTCCTGCACTATCACGCCGTCCGCACCGGCGGACGAAGCGATCTGCAAATCCCGCGCCGCCTCTTCCATATCCGCATCGTCCACGAGCGTATTCACCGCCACGTAGATTTTCTTCCTCGGCGTGAAACTCCTCGCAAGCCCCACCGCCGCGCGCAGTTCCTCTTCCGTGAAATTCTCCGCTCCCGCCCTTGCCGAAAATTTCTTCAGCCCCAGATATACCGCATCCGCGCCGTTGGCGAACGCCGCGCGCGCCGAGGCCATGTCCCCGGCCGGCGCAAGCAGTTCCACGCTGTGCCGGAGCGTCTTCATGCCAAAAGCCCCCCCGCAAGATCCGCAAGGCTCCCGCCGTCGAGACCTTTCTTCGTGGAACCCCACGCAATAGTGCATTCGCGCCCGTGCGTGCCGCGTATTTTCGTCGCGTCCTGGCACGTCGCCGGCGGGAACAGCCTCCCGAAGAAAAGTTCGCACGGGTCATATCCCGGTTTGTTGTGGATGTCTATATGCGTCGCCCAGTCCGGCGCTTCGGAGGGATCGTTCCACCACGGATACGCGCACCACGAGCCTTGCTTTGCCGTGAGGAGCATTTCGCCGGCGTTGGCGTGCGCCCACTCCTGCGCGTCTTTCACCTCCACCGCGCCGTATGCGCCCGTCGCCTCGAAAAGCGCGGCGATGCGCTCCGCGTCGCCGGCGTCCCGCAGATACACGTGCGCAATCTGATGGTCGCACATCGCAAACGCCTTGGACGTGTGGAAATCCGGATACGCCCTGGAGCCCACGTGCCGCACGTTGAAAAGCCCCGCCTCGCGCAAGAGTTTGTTCGGGAACGCCGGCGCCGCCGTCACGTCCTCTATCGCGTAGTCTCCCAAAACGGTGAAATCCGCCCCCGCCTTGTGCGCGATCGCCTGCAGCTCCTTCAACTGTTTTTTGAGTTCCTTCCACGCCGCGCCGCACCGCACGTCCGTCTGCGGCCAGCGTTGCAGATCGTAGTCGAGCGTGGGCAGATACAGGAAATGCACATCAGCCGCCGCCCCCGCCGCCTCTTCGAACGAAAGCATCGCCTTGAAATTCGCAATGCACTCGCGCCCCACCCTCGCCGAAGCAAGCGGCCCCCAGTACCGGTGCAGCGGGAACGTGCCGCACATCTTCGCAAGGCTCTCCCCCCACGCCTCCGGGACCGTGTAGTTGCGCATTATCATCCCCCCTCCGTGCTTGTGCACCGGCGCGGGAGAAAGCACGTAATCAACCTTCTCGCCCATCGACTGCTGGAAGAAATACATCCCCGTCTTAAGCCCCGTCCCCTCCCATATCCTCTTCCCCTCCACGAGCGCCGAACTCTGCTCCCAGAAAAGCGGCCTGCGCAGAATGCGCGAATAGTATCCGTTCGCCACCATTCCGTGGTCTTTCGGCGCCAACGCCGTGCGTAGCGTCCCCTGCGCCGTGCACGTCACGGCGGGGAACACTCCCTTTGCTGGACGCAACGCAACGTCCCCGGCCTTCCCAAGACCGTTTTTCCGCGCACCGTCCCATCCGAGAGCCGCCGCCATGACCACTAAATGTTTCATACCCTCCATTCCCCGATTATCCTGCGAATTATACCATTTCCCGCCGCAAAACACAAGTTTTTCACGGGATCTTTTTGGTGCAGTGTGCCGTTTGCAGCGTGCACGCATAATGCAAGCGGAGAAGGTATTTATACCTCCTCCGCGCGTACTACTGATAATAAACCTCTTGTCACATACCCCTATAGGCAGCCTCCTTTCCTTTTACGGTGGAAACCGGTTTTGCAGCGCCCGCTCCGCAGGCGCACACGTCACTCCGGGATGAATGCTATGCGGAAACCGACATGGACACCCGATTGCGAAACCGTCCAATCAAGCCACCGCTGCGATATGGCTGCAAAACCGCGCGAGAGTTTGTCCGGGCTGCTTGTTCCGCACAAGACTTCATATCCAGCCTTGCCGGACGTTATCGGCTGGAGGCAGTTTTGCGCTTGCGTGGAAATCGTTGCCAGATCCGTCGAATTATTCCTAGCCACATCGCGTGTTATATCCCATACGTTTCCGCACATGTCGAACAGCCCCCACGCATTTGGCAATTTGTCGCCCACGTTCTTCCTATTTGCACCGCCGGAGTTGTCGCTAACCCAAGCATACGCGGCATAGTCCGAAAGCGTGTCACCCCAAATGTATTGAGTCGTGGCACCGGCGCGCGCGGCGATTTCCCACATCGATTCTGTCGGCAGGTCGAATCCCGAACCAGAAGCAAATCCCGCCGATGCGGTCTTTGCATTCAATTGCGCTATTACTCCGGTCTGCGGCGTTGCGGCAGCACCCGCGCCTCCACGCACGGAATTGAAGGAAACCTGCACCTTGGGGAGCGTCGTATCGGCAACGCTTGTATCGCCCGTTATCCTGCGGAACTGTCCTTCCGTGCAGGAATAAATTGCTACATAGTAGGCTTTCGGGGCTACGCAATCGTGTGCAGAATTGGGTCCGCTGGCCGATTCGTTCTTCGCCCCATTAGCGTATCCAATCTTGTAGGTTCCCGGTTCGATCTTGCGGAATACCATCTTCTTCGTCTTGTAGTCGTTCGCGGTGTATTTTTTGTTGGACGCATCCTGCGTGGACATAGGCTCGAACGTCACCTGCCACGTCTCCAGATCTACCACCATGTAATCGTCCATTCCTCCTTTGTAAACGTATGGTGTCATCGTGCAATTTTCGTAGCGCACGTTGAATGGCGGCTGCCACTGCGCAACCCACGTAGAGCCTCGCGACACTTTGAGGTCGTTTGTGATAACGCCTATTTCATTGCCCGCAGAATCCTGCGCCTTGAATATGACGTAATATGTATTCTGCTCCGCAATGCCCGTAGACGTATATGTTATGTCCACGGTATTTGTGCACGGATATTGTTGCTGGACGCTTGTTATCTCAAC
>JAFVCR010000153.1 GCA_017479035.1 Kiritimatiellia bacterium
ATTCGATGCCGCCTCCCTCAAAAAAGGCAAGGTAATGGGCAAGGGCTTGCCGGCATCGCCGGGCGCGGCTTGCGGCAAGATCGTATTCTCCGCCGCAGACGCGAAGGAATGGCACGAGCGCGGCGAGAAGGTCGTGCTGGTGCGTCTTGAAACCTCGCCGGAGGACATCGAAGGCATGAAGGCGGCAGAAGGCATCCTCACTGTGCGCGGCGGCATGACTAGCCATGCGGCGGTTGTGGCGCGCGGCATGGGCGAATGCTGCGTCTCCGGCTGCCAGGAAATCGCGATGGACGAGGAAAACAAACGCTTCGTCCTGGGCGGCAAGACTTTCAAGGAAGGCGACTGGCTTTCCATCGACGGCTCCACGGGCAACATCTACGATGGTGTCATCACCACCGTCGATGCGCAGATCGCCGGAGAATTCGGGCGCATAATGGGCTGGGCGGACAAGTTCCGTCGCCTCAAGGTTCGCACCAATGCCGACACTCCCCGCGATGCCCGCAAGGCTCGTGAACTCGGCGCGGAGGGCATTGGCCTTTGCCGCACTGAACACATGTTCTTCGAGGCAGACCGCATCGCCGCGTTCCGCGAAATGATCTGCGCCGACACCGAAGAAGAACGCCGTATTGCGCTCTCCAAGATTCTTCCCTACCAGCAGACCGACTTCGAAGAACTCTACGAAGCACTGGAAGGCAACCCCGTCACCATACGCTTCCTCGATCCGCCGCTCCACGAGTTCGTGCCGCATTCCGACGAGGAAATCGCGCTTCTCGCCAAGGCGCAGCACAAGTCCGTAGCCCGCATCAAGGAGATTATCGATGGTCTCCACGAGTTCAACCCGATGATGGGCCATCGCGGCTGCCGCCTGTGCGTGACGTTTCCCGAAATCGCCCGTATGCAGACGCGTGCAATCATCCGCGCCGCCATCAACGTGCAAAAGAAACACAAGACGTGGAACGTGAAGCCCGAAATCATGATTCCGCTCACATGCGATGTCAACGAGTTCAAGTTCGTAAAAGACATAGTAGTGCATACCGCGAACGTGGAAATCAATATGTCGGGCATAAACCTCTCCTACGAGGTCGGCACGATGATCGAAATCCCCCGCGCCGCGCTCCTCGCCGGCGAAATCGCGGAAGAAGCGCAGTTCTTCTGCTTCGGCACAAACGACCTCACGCAGATGACGTTCGGATTCAGCCGCGACGATTCGGGCAAGTTCCTCGGCTCCTACTACGATGCCAAAATCCTCGAAAACGATCCTTTCGCAAAACTCGACCAGTCCGGCGTGGGCAAGCTCATGAAGATGGCCGTGGGCGAAGGCAAGGCGGTGCGTTCAAGTCTGCACACTGGCATCTGCGGCGAACACGGAGGCGATCCGGCTTCGGTGGAGTTCTGCCACAAGATCGGGCTCGACTACGTTTCCTGCTCGCCCTATCGCGTGCCGATAGCACGTCTAGCCGCAGCACAGGCCGCGTTGCGCGATTGATTGCACTCGAATATAGAAAACAAAAATGTTGCTGCACGAATTACTGCGGCAACATTTTTGTTTGTGCATTTTCCGCTTGCGCCGCCGCGCAAAAAATGATATTATAAAAGCGTTCTTTATCGCTTTGGCGATGTGATGTTGCCTAGGCATGGTTCCGGCGCACGGGTGTGCGGACGGGACAGGTGAACGTGGTTCACATATTTGGCTTTTCGAGAAAACTTCCAAATTTCTGAAGTAAAGCAGAGTATGGGAACGCGTCAAGTGTATAATAGGTGTGCTATATACACGCTTTGGCGCATTCTTGTTGTGTTTTACTTCGGGCTTGGAAGTGCCTCTCGGAAGACATAACGAAGGATGCGCCGTTTTCATCGGCGGCGCATCTCAACAAGGAGATGCGAAAATGAAGAAGATACTAATGGTTGCCGCATTGGCGGCAATGGGAGCGGGAGCGGCTCCAGTAGTGGAGATAACAAGCGTCCAGCAACAATATCCGTGGACGAATACCGTGGACATAACATATACCTCCACCGGTATTGCGGAGGAGAATACGTATTACGTGGTGTTCAAGGCGCAGGATTCTGCGGGCAAAGAAATCGACGTAATAACGAACGCACTTAAAGTGTCGCAAGGCTCTACGTGGGTCGCGCAGTGGCAGCCGCCGTTCAACGTGCGCTATGAAAATTGCACGATGACTCCCTACGTCTACAAAGGCGGGCAGGACGACTATATGATCGTGGATCTCGAAACCTGGAAAGTTGCCTTCGAGGGCATGTCCACGCAAGATGCCTCCAATGAGAAATACAATACGAACGAATACAAAACGAAGAAACTCGTATTGCGCAAGATTGCGGGCGACAAGTCGTACACCATAGGCCACAACAATCCTTCTGCCACAAGCAGCGACAACCGGCCAAACACAGTGCATCAATGTTTTGTGCCGCGCGACTACTACGAAGCGATTTTCATCTGCACGCGGGGACAGTACAGGCGAATCATGAACGATACAAGCATAGCAGATTCTGAAATGCCTATGGGAGATGTCTCATGGAACACCATACGCGGCAGCGCAGGCGTTACGGCGGATCCATCCGAGACGTGTGTATTGGGGCTCTTGAATTCCAAGACAAAATCAAATGGGTTCGGCAGCGGCAGGGGCTTCGATCTGCCAACGGAATCCATGTGGGAAATTGCAGCGCGTGCAGGCGTGGAAACCCGCTACCTTTGGGGCGATACAACGAGTGGTTACTCCGATTGGTGCTGGGCGATGGATAACTCCGGGAAGGCCATAAAACCCGTTGGCGGGAAAAAACCGAACAACTGGGGATTGTACGATGTTAACGGAAACGTTGACGAAATTGTCCGCGATGTGGCGCGCAACAGCGGAGCCGATCTTGCAGCAGAAACCGCGCAGGCGCAAAATGTCTTTATTCCGATTTCTCAAGGCAAGTCTACAGGCCGCGTGTTGCGCGGGCTTGGCGGGGCGAATTGCGATGGCATAGATTCGGGGTGGTATCAATTATCTATATCATGGCACGCAGCAGGAGCGAGCAGTACATGGGGGCATGTTGGCTTCCGCATTGCATACATTCCGGAGTGAACTGTAAACTTCAAACTGCACACTGCAAACTATAAAGAGGGGAGGTGGCGTATAGGTTATAGCGAGGTTTTACATGTTAGTAGTACAAACGGCGGGAGCATACACTCCCGCCGTTGCAATATGGCAATTCAAATATCGCCGCCGAAAAAATAGTTGCGAATGTTCTTGCGCAAACGCTATGTGATATGATAGACTGGCACGGATTTTACGAAAGGTTTGGTATGAATTTCAAAACATTGATTTTGACATTGGCGATTGCATCGGCGGCTGTGGGGAATGCGGCGGGGCCGCTGATAACAATCGTAAAGCAAGGCATGCAGCGTACGGCTATAACCATTGAAACATCGGCGGCAAGCCCGGCGCAGAAGGCTTACAACGCGTGCTTGGAGCGCAACCTAAAACTTTCCGGTGCGTTCGTTGTGGGGAAGAACGGCTCTGTGAAGGTTACTGGAGTTCCGGGGGCGGGCGTGTCGGCCACGGGCAAAGGGAAGAAGGTTGCATCCAACGCGGCATTTGCGGACGAGAAAGAGGCAAGGATGGCTGCGCGCAGATTCGCAGACGCGTTGGTGCAGAACTTTGCGGACGTGCCGTCCAAGGGATTTGCGCAGGATCGGCTGGTGTTCGTTAATAGATTGGGCAGCGACAATGCCGATATGTATACGGCATACGCCGACGGGATGGATATGCGGTGCATTTCGCGCGAAGGGCACGCGGTGGTAGGGCCGCGTTGGGCACCGAACGGGACAGACATCTATTACACAGGTTTTCTCGAGGGAACGGCACTCATATACCGGCTGGATACGTTGACCGGGAGGCGTTCCAAGCTTGCGCCGTTCAAAGGGACTGCAACTGGTGCGGCGATTTCACCCGACGGCACTAAAGCCGCGTTGATACTGTCTTTCCAAGGCAATCCCGAACTCTACATAATGGATCTCGGCACGAAGAGAGTAAAGCGCATCACTCGCACGAAAGGTGCTGCGGAGGCAAGTCCCTCTTGGTCGCCCGACGGCACGAAGATTGCGTATGTCTCCGACGAAACACGCCAGCCGCAGATATACATCTACGATGTCAACACTGAAAAGACCGTGCGTTTCACGCGCACCGGCACGCAGAACACGAATCCAGAATACTCTCCGCAGGGCTTGCTGGCATGGGCCACCAAGCGCGGTGGTGTGAACTACATCGCAGTGGCAGAACCCGCGAAAGGGGAAGGCGCGGCACGACTTGTGACCGATGGCGGCTCGTGGGAGCATCCGTCGTGGGCGAGCGACGGCCGGCATATCGCGGCATCGCGGGATAATGCGATATTCATAATCGATACCGACCCCGAGGCCGACACGAAACCCGTTCAACTTTTCCGCAACGCGGGCAATTGGATGACCCCCGCATTTACGCGCCGTTGATATGGACAGGCGAATATACAAAGTCCGCCGCATCGATCCCGTCGAAAGAACGGACGAATGCGGAGTCCTTGAAGGTGGCAATGGTTCTTGGAGATTCATTCCAGGTGCAGATGCCGGTGGCGGCAAAAGATTGCTGATGATACCTGGATTGCGGGATGTGCATGTGCATTTCCGTGATCCAGGCAATACTGGTGCGGAAACGCGCCAGACAGGTGCGCTCGCTGCGGTGGCCGGTGGTTTCACCTGCGTAACCACGATGCCCAACACTACGCCTGCCGGCGATTCGGAAGAGTGGCTGCGCGAGCAGATAGAGGATGAATCGCTGCCGTGCCGTATAATGCCGTCAGCATGCATCACCAAGGGACGGCTTGGAAGAGAAGTGGCAAAGCTTGAATTGCTTGCATCGGCCGGCGCGGCTGCATTTACCGACGATGGCGCGTATGTCGCAAACGAGGACGCGATGCGTGAGGCGATGGTGCGTGCGGCTCGGCTTGGCAAAGTTGTACTGCAGCATGGGGTGGAGCCTGTTGCGCTTGCGGGTGGCGTGATGCGCGATTGCCGGATTGCCAGGCAGCATGGATTTGCGATCATGCATCCCGAGGCGGAGACGCTTGCAATCGAGCGTGACATAAGATTGTGCCGCGAGACAGGATGCGCGTTGCACGTCCAGCATATCTCTACGGCGCAGGGAGTGGAACTGGTGCGCAGTGCGCAGAAGGAAGGGTTGCCAGTTACTGCGGAAGCCACGCCGCACCATATTTTGCTGTGTGCGGACGACATTCCCTGCGACGATGCAAACTGGAAAATGGCTCCTCCGCTCGGCACAGCAGAAGATCGCCGCGCAATACGCGATGGCATCCTTGACGGCACGATAGGGCTTTTTGCCACAGACCATGCACCGCACACTGCGGAAGCCAAAGAAGGTGGCTTCCGCAAAGCGGCAAACGGGATAATCGGGCTTGAAACAGCACTTGCCGCAACGTATCAAGCAATGGTGTTGGAGGAGGGAATGGCGCTTGTGGAGTGGGTGCGGTGCTGGACTGTAAATCCCGCGCGTTTGCTGGGAGTGCCGCTACCTTCTGCAATGGAGGATTTCGTGCTGGTGGACGAGAGCGCGAATATCGTTGCAGGCACCGATACGTTCAAATCCAAATCGCGCAACCAGCCGTATTCGGGCATGCGGTTTGCGGCATGGCCTGTGCTGACAGTGCATGGCGGGAAGGCGGTGTATGAACGTTGAGATTTTTGACCGCGCGGCGGCACGAGTTCTTCCGCTCGCGCCGCATGTGGACATGGCGTTGATCCTTGGCAGCGGATGGAGCGATGCCATAGTGGCGCATGCGAATTTTGCAGTGCGTGCGCGTTTGCCGTACTCGGAAATACCCGGGCTGGGTGCCGCGAAAGTGGTGGGGCATGCAGGCGAACTCGTAATCGGCGAATGGAACGGGGCTACATCGCTGATACCGATGACGATTGCAGTGTGGTGCGGACGGCGGCATTATTACGAAGGAGAAGGATGGGAGGCCGTGTTGATGCCGGTGGAACTTTCGCGCCGCATGGGGGGCAAGCGCATGTTAGTGACGAATGCCTCCGGCGGCATAAACCCTGCGTTGAGGCCGGGCGATTTTGTCGTGATAAAAGATCACATCAATACAGTAGGAATAAATCCGCTGATAGGCCCGCACAATCCGGCGTGGGGAGCGAGATTCCCCGACATGAGTGCGGTATATACCTTCTATCTGCGTGAACGGTTGCGCGCAGCCACGGAGAAAACCGGGTTGCGTGCGATGGAAGGAGTGTATGCGTTCACTTCTGGACCTGTGTACGAAACACCTGCTGAAGTGGAAGGCTACAAGCGTGCCGGCGCGGACATTGTGGGCATGAGCACCGTGCCGGAGGCGGTATTCGCCCGTGCTTGCGCAATCGAGGTGGCGGGGCTGTCGCTAGTTACTAATTACGCATCCGGCATCGCGCCGGTGCCGCTCAGCCACGAAGAGGTGCTCGCTGCGGCGCAGACGGCAAAACCGCGCATGGCGCAGATACTTGCGTCATTCCTCGACACTTTTGCATGAATATGCGAAGCATCGCACGTTCCCTGCGGGACATCACCACGCAAACGTTCCAGATTCGAGATAGCGGGCAAGTGCGGTGGCGTAGAACATTGCATGATGCGCGGCTATCTTGCGAAATGGCGCGAACTTGCCCCACAATGCGGGTATGCGCGCATCGCGAATGTCTTGCGGCTCCACCCATATCGTGCGTGAACCGTTTGCGAGTTTTGCAGGCTCTTCGACACCGAGGGCTTTTTCGTTTTCGGCGAACCACGATGAATATAGCACGGCAAGTGTGAACTCGCTGCCGTTGCATACAAATACGATTCCACGCTTGGTGCCATACATCGCCGCTTCAATATCGGCATCATCACATGCAATCGCGGCACCTAGGAGATATGCCTTGCGGATGCGCCTGCCGTGCCGCGATATTTGCGCAAGCGCGCGCACGGCGATTCGCGCGCCGAGGCTGTGCCCAACTATCGTTATTTTTTCGAGCGCGGCATCGTCCAGGCGCATGAGTTCGCCGGCCAGTCTTTCCGCCTCGAGCTCCGCGTTGCGCAGACTCGCACCCCATGTGCGGTTGCCGTCCCAATCGTAATACAGGAACGTTCCGGACGGAGCGAGACGTTGTATTCGTTGCGGTGCGGCACTTGTAGGCGCATGGCATTTCAGCCATCCCGGAATGTATATTGCAACATCCGCATAAAGCGGAACGGAAAGAAGTGCCATTGCGAAAAATACGCATCTATTCATTGTACCAAGCCTCTAGATGCCTGTTGAATTCCAAGCGCGTAAGGCCGCTCCATTTGCGCACGCGCGCCGTTACATCCTCAAAATGCATCTGCACATTGCGCTTGCGCCTGAAGATCGCGCACAACGGCCAAAGCAGAATCGATTTGACGAGAGTAGGTGCGAATGCCGGCGAGGCGGTGCGCCCTTTGCGCGACCAGATGCTGCCCCACAGCCCTGACGTGCGCACTGCCACTACGCGCACGCCTTCAGGCAGATTCTTGCACACGTTGTATGCCAATTGGCGCGTGCCGATTTCCTCGCGCGGCTCGGTCCAGATGTGGCCGGATGGATAGAAAATTACGCTTTTGCCGCTAGCGAGAGTTTCCGTGACGATGGAGCACAATCGTCTTGCCGCGCTTGCCCCGGCGCGTGTGGTCTTGCGGCGCAGATCGGGCACGGCGAGAGCATCGAACGTGCGCAGGACACGCGATGCAATGCTGCCGCGTGCGAGGTATGCTTCATCGGCCAGCGGCCGTATCTCCACCTGATAAAGTTGCGATGCCACGAGCATTGGATCTACTATGGCGGGGTGGTTCGGCAGGACAAGCCATGCGGTATTTTCGTCCGGCGCAAGCGCCATGCCCGTACGCGTTACGTTGTAGCGTTGCGCCAAAATCCATTTGCCAACGAACGCCAGCACCTTGCGGTGGCGCAGCGTGAAATAAAACGGCGCGGCAAGCATCGCAAGCGCAAGAATCGCAAGGAACGCACGCGGCCCGAACAAGGCATTCGCAAGCGCGTATGTGGCGGAGGCCAGCAGCATGAACATGAAAGTCACTTGATTGAAGTATGCAAGCACCGTATTCAAACGCGGCCCTTTCACGCGGCGTTGTATTTCGGCATCGAGCGGCAGTTTGAAGAATCCCAGATCGAACGCCAGAATGCCAATCAGCGCGGTAAATACGAAAGGGGATAGCGGCGCAAAAAACAAAATGCCGAGTATCGCCGCCGCCGCAAGAGCGGTTGGGATCGTCCATCCTAGAAGAAATACGCGCGCATCCACAAGCCCCGCAAACCAACTGCCAAAAACTATCCCGACCGCAGCAGCGGAAAGTATCGCAGCGGTATGGACGGCATCCAGGCCGAGTACCTGCCTGCCGTAAACCACAAGCCCCATTTGCAGCGTGGCCGCGAGCCACCAGAAAACGCCCAGCGTGGTTATCGTTGCGCCGAGGCCGTTGGTCTTCAATGTCATGCGGCGCGCACGGAGGAAGAAACGCACGGGATTTATCGAATGCAAACGGCATTTAGTCTCTTCCTGAACGCGGATTGAAAGTGCGCACGCAAGCCCGGCGGCGGCGTTGCCGAAGAGGATTGCATGATATGTCCACTGCGGTAGACGATCCGCCGCGAGCGATGCGAGAACCGTTCCTGCAAGCACTCCCGCAAACGCCACCGCCTCCATTCCGCCCATACCGGTGCTTATGCGTTCGCTTCCGCCGATGTCGCGCACAAGCGCATACTTGGCGGGAGAATACAGCGAGCTTTGCAGCCCCATCAAAAGCACCGCCGCCACGACTGTTGCGGGAGATTCCAAATGAAAGCCGATCGCCGCCACCAGCATTATCGGCAGCTCCGCAAGTTTCGCCCATACGAGAATGGTGCGTTTCGGCGCGAGCGCGGCAAGCCGATCCGCCAATGGCGAACAGAAAATATACGGCAGTACCAGCGCGCCTGCCGTGACACCCATGAAAACACCTTGCATACGTTCTCCGGCCACCCATCCAAGCGCCACAAACGCCGCGAGCGACTTAAGGAAATTGTCGTTCAGCACGCCGAAGAAGTTGGTTGCGAAAAGTCTTGCGAACGAATGCTCTTTCATGATGCATACCCCGCTCGTGCAAATATGCCTGCGCAGATGTGTTCTTTGATTTTGCAGGCCCATTTCTTCCCGGCCATTCCTGCGGGACGGAACGACCGGAGCCAGAATCCGTCCGCAAGAGCGTATATGCAAATCTGCGCCCACACGGCACTTGCGAGAAGGTCTATCGCATCTCCGGAAAGATCACTCATCGCAAGCAGTTCGCGCAGGGAGTCGTATACAGGTTTGCCGAACGAGGTTTTCAATTCTCCCGCCCAGCGCGACGGATGCGTCACCTCATGGCGGAAGAGACTTGCGCACAGTCGCTGGGCGCGCTTGCGGGATGTGGCCATGTAGAGGAAATCGTCCACCCAGAGTTCCACAGCCGCTTTCCATGATCTAGCATCCGTCACAGTTGCGGCGAGGCCGACCATCGGTTTTGCGAGATCGCCGAAAAGCCTGCGCGCTATAGTCATGTAGAGTTCTTCTTTGGAGCCGAAATACCTTATTGCCAGTGCCGCATTTGCACCCGCCCGTTTTGCGATGGCGCGTACGGACGTGCCCTGGTATCCGTTCTCGGCAAACTCCTCTTCGGCCGCCGCCACTATCGCGGCGCGGGTTCTTTCTCCGTCGGATCTTGCTTTCACGTGCATCGCCCTTTCCTTTGTAAAGTAAACACCTGTTTACTCTATCATGTCCGGGCGGATTTGTCAAGCGTGCAAAAAAGAAACAGCGCGCAGGCACGGCGGAAAGGCTTTGGGTGGGATTGCACCGCTACTCGCAGCAAGCGGCGGAGCATCGCGGGCAAAGGCCGGAATACGTCAATTGGACGTCGGCAAGGGTCCATCCGCCGCAGGCCGGCGCACGGGCGGGGAAAGCCGATGGAAGGGGAGCGTCCGCAAGCATACCGCATTTGCGGCAGAAGAGATGCGCATGGGGGAATGTTTTTGCATCGAAGCGCATTTCGTTTTCGCCGGTGAAGACTTCTCGCGCGAGATTCTTTTTGCAGAAGAGCGAAAGCGTGGAATATACGGTCGTGCGCGAGAGCGTAGTGAGCGCGGGGGAAAGATCGCGGTAGACATCCTCGGCGCGGGGATGGTCGCAACGCGCTGCAAGATTTGCATATACGGCAATGCGCGAGCGCGACGGCCTTATGCCGTGCCCGGCGAGAATTTCGTGGATGTCCGCTGAAGATGGCATCGGTATGAAGCGAACCATCCGGCGCTGATTTATGCGCCGGATGGTCTGCCGCCTTGTTACTTGGCAAAGTAACGCTTGTAGAGGCCGCGGAATCCTGCGCCGTGGCGTGCTTCGTCCTTGGCCATTTCGTGGACGGTGTCGTGAACGGCATCGTAGCCGAGTTCCTTGGCGAGTTTTGCCAAGTCGAGCTTGCCCGCACATGCGCCCGCTTCCGCATCGGCGCGCATTTTGACGTTGGTCTTGGTGCAGGGAACGAGAACGTTGCCGAGCAGTTCCGCGAAACGGCTTGCGTGGTCGGCCTCTTCAAACGCATAGCGCTTGAACGCTTCAGCGATTTCAGGATAGCCTTCGCGGTCGGCCTGGCGGGACATTGCAAGATACATGCCGACCTCGCTGCATTCGCCGTCGAAATTCATCTTGAGCCCTTCGATGACGCGGGGATCGAGCCCTTTCGCGCTGCCGACAATGTGCTCGCATGCAAAGGGCGCATCGGCACCTTCGTCCGCCTTGTTGAACTTGGCGGCCGGCGCACGGCACTGGGGGCAGTTCGCGGGCGGAGTGTCGCCCTCATGCACATAACCGCAAATGGAGCAAATCCATTTCATTTCAATTCTCCTTCTTTCTTTTGTTTTCTCGCTGCAATGACCATTTCTGTAATCATTACAATTACATTATACAAAAAACTCTTTGGTTCTGCAAGCGGAATTTGCGGGAAAATAGCGTTTTGCGGCACGGCATCGGCGGAAACAGTGGGGGATTGCCGCCGCTAAAGTGCTATAATTGCAAATTTGGCCGCATTGATGCCGTTTTTTAGCCGCCTGGATGCGTTAAAGAGGCTGGCAAGACCCAAAATCGCGTCCGCAGGGATACGAAAACGTCTCCCGGGGGTCTCGTGCGTGAGAGACCCCTTGGGGACGTTCGAGCCTCGGGGGTCTCTCATTATTGAGACCTCCTGGCGGCGTTTTTAAGACCAGCCTCCGATATTTCAAGGACTCCCCTACAAAAAATCTTGAGAAACCGGGGATTATTGAAAATTCCCACCCGGCAACGTGAAATTTTCGCTTGCATTTGAATATAGAATAATTTATAATAGTGACGTGAATGTCGATAGTCTAAAATACCGGCGCATTCTCCTGAAGCTTTCGGGGGAGGTGCTAAAGAACGTCTCCACAGGGGAATGTATTGACGCTACGCACCTGCGTTTCATGGCGGAGCGTATAAAAAAGGTTCACGATGCCGGCGTGGAAATAGGTATCGTTCTCGGCGGCGGCAACATATTCCGGGGGTTGACCGGCGCGGCGAAAGGGGTCAACCGCGTAACCGGCGATTCGATGGGTATGCTTGCCACTATAATAAACGCTCTTGCGATGAGTGCCGAACTTGAAAGCATTGGCGTGCCTACACGCGTAATGACCGCGATCGACATGCCTCGCTTGGCGGAACCGTTCATACAGCGGCGGGCGTTGCGCCATCTAGAGAAGGGGAGAGTGTGCATATTCGCGGGAGGGACAGGCAATCCGTATTTCTCCACGGATTCCGCCGCTGCTCTTCGAGCCAGCGAAATCGGCGCGGATGCATTGCTCAAGGCTACGAAAGTCGACGGTATATATACCGCCGATCCAAAGAAAGACCCCACTGCGACACGCTATGATGCTTTGAAGTACGAAACCGCGCTGGAGAAGCGCCTCAAGGTGATGGATTCGGCGGCATTCGCGCTTTGCATGGACAACGCCATCCCCATAGTGGTGTTCGATTTCTTCGACGGCGACGCGCTTGAACGAGTGGTGAAAGGCGAAGCGGTAGGGACGCTTGTAAATTGAAAATTTAGATTTCAGGAGAGAAACATGGAAACTGTAAACGATGTTCTGAAAGATACCGAAGCGAAGATCCAGAAGAGTTTTGACGCTCTCAAGGCGCAATTCGCGGGCTTGCGCACGGGCAAGGCCTCACCTGCGCTGGTGGACGGCATAAAAGTGAACTACTACGGCGCACCCACGCCTGTGAAAAACCTCGGCACCATTTCCACGCCAGAGCCGAGGCAGATCAAGATCACGCCGTTCGATCCTTCGGTGCTGGGCGAGATAAACAAAGCGATTCTCGCGGCGAATCTTGGCGTGACCCCGCAGACGGACGGCAAAGTGCTGCGCATCACGATCCCCGAACTCAACGAACAGCGGCGCAAAGAAATAGTGAAGGTGGCCAAGAAACAGGCTGAAGACCAGAAAGTTGCCATGCGCAACGTCCGCAGAGACGGCAACGATGCCATCAAGAAACTCGAGAAAGACAAGAAAATTTCCGAGGACGAGCGCGACCAAGGGCTTGAGAAGATACAAAAGGCCACAGATGCCGGCATCGCCAAAATCGATGCGGAACTCAAGGCGAAGGAAGCCGAAATAATGGCCGTGTGAGGCAAACGGGAATGCAGCACGCGGGATTTATTGCACGAATCCGCGCCGCTCGTTTCTGGTTCTGAATTTGCAAAAGGAGAAGGTTATGGCAGACGATGTTGAAATGACACCCATTGCGCCGGAAGAATCCGCCGCCGTTCCGCCGAAGGTGGATGTGGACAAGTCGGCCTCGGAGGCCGCGCCTACGCCTACCGCCTCCGCGTCTGCGCCAGGTGCGGTGAAGACTCCCACCCTTGGCGGCATCAAGAAGCCGGCTCTCGGCGGCGGGCTAAAGCCAGGGCTCAAACTGCCTCCAAAGCCGGGCGTGCCGGCGGGGCTAAAACTTCCGCCAAAGCCTACGTTGGGCGGATTGAAGCCCGGGCTCAAACTCCCGCCCAAGCCGGGTACGCTTTCGATGAAAAAACCTGCAGGGGCGGCAGTGCCACCTGCGGCACCCGCAGCACCTGTAGCGGATGCTACACCTGCAGAAGCAGCACCAGCTCCCGCTGCCGCCGCGCCAAAGCCTACACTGGGCGGGTTGAAGCCGGGGCTGAAACTGCCGCCCAAGCCTGGAACGCTTGCTCTCAAGCGTCCGGCTGCGACACCGGCGGCACCTGTTGCTGAAGCAAAACCTGCAGAAGTTAAAAAACCAATAGTGCTGAAGAAACCTGTAGTGCCGGCACCTCCTCCTGCTGCCACGCCAGAGACCGCAGAGGTTGCACACGCAGCACCCGCCACGCCGTCTGCTGCGGCGGTTGACGCGGCAACACAGGCATTAAAAAAGGCTACACAGAATCTAAAGGCCGTAACGGGGCCGATACCCGTGCAGGCGATATTGAAGAAGACCGGTATCGTGGCAGAGGGTATCCTCACCCCGCAGCAGGCGCAGGCGGCAAAGTCCAAGACAAGCCGCATATCGCTGGATCGCGCAGTGGGCGTGGCTCCTGTGTTGGAGCCGCAGCCGCCGGCGGGTGGCGCACCGCTGAAGACGATACGCTTGAAACGTCCCGAAGGATTGAAATCTCCTGCGGCCACGCCGGGGGCTGCTCCTGCGGCGGCTGCACCAATCGCACCGGCTCTGCCTCCTGCCGACACCACCGTGACGCAGAGGAAGACGCTGAAGTTGCAGCGGCCGGGCGCACCGCTCAACAAGAAACCCACTTTGGGGCTTAAAAAGCCAACTGCGGTTCCTGCGGCGGCACCTGCCGTGGCGGATGGGGACAATCTTGCGCCGGTTGCGGACATTGCAGATATTCCCGATATTCCGGCGGCAACCCCTAGCGCAACTCCCGGTGCGAAAGCCTCCTCCGGCATTCCGGCGGCAGTTGCGATAGCCTCGATAATCACTTCCATTGCGGCGATACTGCTTGTGGGCATCACAGTGTGGCTTTTGAGTGCGGAGGTTGCGGGAACAGACAACCCGAACAATTTTGGCAACACGGCGGAGCGCAATGGCGTGCGTTCCTCGCTGCCGGAGCCTTCGCCAGTTGCAAAATGACATATGTCTACAGGGATGGCGAGCCATGAGAAAATTCTTCTGGCTCGCAAAAGTGGCGATGCGCCAAAGTCTTGACGAGGCGTTGTCGCCCGTTCTTTTTATCGGCGCATATATGCTCATACATCTGCTGCCCGCATTCCACTACCATCGTTTTGGCGAGGTGGCCAGGCTTGCGAGAGAGTGTGGATTCTCGTGCTTGCTTACTTGCGGGATATGGTTCTCCGCAGCGGCGGCGGCGAGGATAATTTCAAGCGAAATCGCTTCTGGAACGGCGGGAGGTGTAATCGCAACCGGGATTGGGAGGTGCATGTTCTTCCTTGCAAAACTTTCGGGCGTGTTTGCGGGGCTGGCGGTATTCGCGGCGGGTGCGTTTGCGGCGTGTTCTCTTGCGTGCGTATCGTCGCTCGAAGGTGCGCATCTTGCGGCGGAAGGCTTGCAGGACACCGCCGTGTGGGGGCCGGGTATCGCCGTAGGAACTGGTGCCGCCATCGTGGCGTTCGCCCTAGCCGCGCTTGCAAATCGCAACTTTGGCAAGCCGTTCAAATCCACCGCATGCGCATGGCTTGCGCTTTCGCAGGTGATTGCATTCGCGGCGGTTGCGCCGTTTGCGGAAGGTGCGCTGGAAGTGGCGCGGACGCTTGCAATGCCGTGGCTGGTGCTATCTGCGGCCTGTGCTGTTTTCGCCGCGCTTGGAGCGGCGGCAGCAGTATGGCTTGCTCCGCAGGCGGCGGCGGGAGTTGTGGCGGCGGCGCTCTTTGCATCGTTTCTGTATCCATTGCCTGCAATTCTGCCTGACATGGGAACGTATTGGCTTTCAGATGCCGTGCCGGATGGCGGAGTGGCATTGCACGATGCCTGGCCGCTCCTTGCCGCTGCGGCATGCATGGCGGCATTCTGGCTGGCGATAGGCATTGCAGGAATGCGCCGCAAGGAGATTGCCGGATGAACGATTGTGTTGTTTCGCTTGAAGGTGTGTCCAAGACGTTTCGCGATTTCTGGATGCGACCCGTGACGAAAGCCGTTGACGGGATTTCGCTGAAAGTGCCGCGTGGCACGGTGTTTGGTCTACTGGGGCCGAACGGATCTGGAAAATCCACGACCATTAAAATGATTCTCGGATTGATCCGACCCACTGCGGGAAAGGTGCTGTTGTTTGGCAAGCCGCCACAGGCGCGGGATGCGCTCAAACGCCTTGGATACCTGCCGGAACTTTCACGGTTGCATCCGTTCCTCACTGCGCGGGAAACGCTAATGTATCATGGTGCGCTTGCAGGGCTCTCCGGGCGGCTGCTGCGCGATAGAACAGCATCGCTCCTTGCGGATACCGCGCTTGCGCACGTTGCAGACCGGAGAGTAGGGACGTTTTCAAAGGGCATGGCTCGCCGCACGGCGTTGGCCGCCGCGCTTGTTGCATCGCCTGAATTGCTTGTACTGGACGAGCCGACGAGTGGACTAGACCCTATAGGCACGCGCGCCGTGAAGGAACTCATCCGGAAACTCGCATCGCAAGGTGTTACGATTCTTATGACCAGCCATCTCCTGGCCGATTCGCAGGATGTGTGCACGCACCTTGCCATTCTCGCCAACGGCCACATCGCCGCGTGCGGAGAAAAAGACGAACTGTTGCAAAAGACGGATACTACACGTTTCTCCGTGCGCAATCTTTCCCCCGCCGCGCAAGAGGCCGTCAAATCGGAAATGGAGGCTCTCTCCGGCGGCGAAGTCGTTGTAGACCATCCATCGGCCAGCCTTGAGGATTTCTTTGCAAAGACCGTGGAGGCGGCGGAATGAGAGCCTCGTTTCTCGTTGCGTGGCGTTATCTTGCGAGGGGAGGCGCAGTGCCGATATTGCTATGCGCTACAGCCTTGCTACATTGGCTTCTGCCGGGATTGGTACGCACGGACGGCAGTGCGGAAGCCGTACGCGAACTTACCATTTATCTTTCCCTAGCGGCGGTATATGCGCTACTGTTGATAGTGTCGCTTGTTTCCGCAGCATCGCTGACTGCGTCCGAACGCGATGCAAAACGTTTCGCTATTGCGAGGACCCGCCCCGTTTGCATGGCGAGTGTAATGGCAGGCAAATGGTGTGCGCCAATGCTTGCCGCAGGGCTTGCGCTTGCGGTATCGGCAATATGGCTATTGCATGGCGTTGCGCACGAGAACAGCCGCTACATGCTGCGGCCCGGGCATGGCGATTTATACGCAATGGCCGAGAGTGAAATCGACGCATATCTTGCCGCGCCGTCCACGCCGGAAGCATTGAAGACGATGGATCGCAAGCGCGTGCTGAGCCACATGGTAGCGCGAGAGCTGGAACGCAAGAAAGTGCTTGCACCCGGCGAAACTGTGAAGTGGAATTTTGATGCGCTCGCACAGCGCAAAGTGCCGTGCACTCTTCAAATTCGCGTGGCCAACGAATACGGTTTGAAGACGGACTTTCGCGGGAAGGTGAAATTTGGCGGCGAATGCGTGCAGTTCACGAATACAACCTCGCGCATAATAGAAGTGGCATTGCCCGCTGCGGCAGGCGGTGAAGTGGAATTCACAAATGAAAGCCCCGTGGCGATATACTACTCTCCATATCGCGATGTGGCATTGCTCGTGGACGGCGGCACGTTTGCGGCAAATCTCTTGCGCACGTGCGTGCAGATATGGGCCACGATAGGAGTTGTGACGGCGTTGGGGCTTTTCATGGGGGCGGCGGTGTCGCGCAATGTGGCGGTGTTCGCGGGTGTGGCGATGATTGTGGCAAGCCTTGCCGCGCCGCAAATCGTCGAGGCGCAAAACGACCTTGCCAAAGCGCGGCTGCCGGATCGCATTGCGCTTGGCATGACGCGTCTCGTGGCGGCGGCTACATCGCAGGTAATGGCTCCTGCACCGGTGGACGACCTTGCAAGCCGTCTGCGGCAGGAGGACGGCGTGCTGGAGAGGCAAGTGGCGGTGGATATTGCAGTGATATGCCCCATTCTGCTTTTACTTGCCGCATCGATTGCAAGGCGGCGCGATCTGCCGTGAGAGAGGATGATGCAATGGCGAATTTCAAGTTAGTGGCTACGCCGATAGGGAATCTTGGCGATTTGAGTACGCGGGCACTGGATGCGTTCAAAAACGCGCAACTGATCGCTTGCGAGGACACTCGCCGCACATGGCAATTGCTCGCGCACTTCGGCATACCTCGTCCCGAAATGGTATCGTACCGGCAAGGCAACGAAGAGACGATCGGCGAGCGCGTGCTGGCGGCAGTGCGTGCGGGGATCGAGACGGTTCTTTGCAGCGACGGCGGCTATCCTGCAATTTCCGATCCCGGTTACCGCTTGATGCGATTGGCTGCGCAGCAAGGCATCGACTACGAGGTGATACCCGGTGCAAGCGCGGTGGATGTGGCACTCCTTGCAAGTGCCTTGCCCACGAGCAGTTTCACTTTCCGGGGGTTTCCTCCACGCGGCCCCGGCGCATTGCGCAATTTCTTCCGCGAAGATGCCGACAAAGAGCACACGCTTGTGATATATGAAAGCCCTTTCCGCACGGGGGCTACGTTGCAAGCGGCATTCGAAGTGTTGGGTGACCGCGAGGCCGCAGTGTGCATTGAATTGACCAAACTCCACGAGCGCGTGCGGCGCGGATACCTTTCCGAACTGGCAGCTGAATTTGCAAACAAGCCAATCAAGGGCGAAGTGGCCATTGCAATTGCAGGCGCGAACCCAAAGTTCATGAGAAGCGTTTGATTCCATGCAGGGAGATTGATATGAAAAAGATGTTTTTGGCGGCGATCTTGTGTGCGGCATGGTGTGCTGCGAATGCAAGCGAAATCGACGACGCGATGGTGCGCGGAGTGCAGTGGCTCGCACGGCAACAAGCGGCGGACGGGTCTTTTTCCGATCCGCAAATGCCTGCGCTGACGGCGCTTCCGCTATGGGCAATGGCCGTGACTGGCGATGCCGCTGGAGACACCGCGCAGATACGTGCGGCGGCAGCGCGATATATCCTAGCCACGCAGCGTGACGACGGCGGTTTCTACGTGCCAAAACCCGGGCGCGGCGGCAGCGGCCTGGGCAACTACAATACGGCAGTGTGCATGAGCGCTCTCTACGATGCGGGGCTTGCACCCAACGAGGCGATACTGAAGGCGCGCGACTACATAGCATCTTCGCAGTTGACTGGCGACGACACAATGGCCGGCGGCTTCGGTTACGATCGCATTTCGCGCAGGCGATATGCCGACTTGAGCAATACCGCATACGCTCTCGATGCAATGCGCCGCACGGAGGGAGTGGAGGACTTCCGCGCGAAAGGGCAAAAGAAGGCCGATCTAAACTGGGATGCGGCGATACGTTTTGTGGAGCATTTGCAGGAAACGGAAGGGGAACGTGCCGGAGGTGCGGCATACAACGAACGTACCGCGCAAGGCGGCAGCGAAACAAATTCTTCGGGGCGCGTTCAATTGCGGGCATATGGCTCGATGAGTTATGCCGCAGTGCTATCTCTATGCCATGCCAAATTGACACGCGACGATATGCGCGTTAAGAGTGCGCTGGAGTATTGCAGCCGTTTCTGGACTGTAGATGAAAATCCCGGCATGGGCGCACAGGGCTTGTATTATTATTACGACATTATCGCTAGGGCGTTGAGCGTTGCAAATGTGCCTTCGCTGGTGCAGCCTGATGGGGAAGTGGTGGATTGGAAGAGCGAACTTGCCGCCAAGATACGTTCCCTCCAACGCGAAGATGGTTCGTGGGCAAATTCCAACAACCGCTTTTGGGAGAGCGATCCCGTCCTTGCCACGAGTTTTGCCATTCTTGCACTGAATCTTTGCCGTTGACATCTTATTTGCGGCATTGTCCGCATAGAAGATTTATGCAATCGCCGCTTCGCCGGCGATTGTCTTTTTATATGGATAAAGCGCATGTGAGAGCGCATCATGACGGCATTGAAATAGAAAGTATTGATAGTTTGGATGTAAAGTATCGATACTTTTAACAAGAAGTATCGATACTTTCATCACAAAGTATCGATACTTTGCATCCCAAAACACCCGAAAGCCGCTTTCGCAGAGTGCTTGCGCCCAGTTTGCGCATTGGATGCCGATTTCTCTTGCACAGGCGGCGGAAATGTGATATTATAAAGGTGTTCTTTATCGCTTGGGCGATGTAGCGTTGCCTAGGCATGGCTCTGACGACGGGTGTCGGATAGAGCAGGTGAACGTGGTTCACATATTTGGCTTTGATTGAAAACTGGTAATTTTCTTGGTAAAAGCGGAGTATGGGGACGCGTCAAGTGTATAGTGGCATAGTGCCATTGCACCATTTGGCGCATTCTTGTTGTGTTTTTACCTAGGCTTACCAGTGCCTCAATCAAAACACAACCGGGATGCGCCGTTTTCATCGGCGGCGCATCTC